>JBKGZF010000378.1:0-3035 GCA_046545715.1 Nitriliruptoraceae bacterium
ACCGCGCGACGCATCGGCTACCGGGAGATGGGTCGCCAGTTCAGCTTCCGACTCGAACCGCTCGACGGCTCCGACGGGGACATCGGCTGCCACGAGAACACACCCACAGGGCCGCGTTGACGAACCGCGCGACACCGCCCGGTTGCCGGATGGTCGTGCAGCGATCTCGTCTCAGCGCGAGCACACGGTGGACCGGCCCCTGCCGACGACCTCGACCTACCCTGGACCCATGCCCGAGGGTGACACGATCCACCGCACCGCCCAGACCCTGCGCCGGGCCCTGGTCGACCGGCGGCTGCGTCGCGTCGAACTGCCCCGACGCCCGCCACCATCGCCGACGCTCGGCGCCCGGATCGCGCGCGTCGAGGCCCGGGGCAAGCACCTGCTGATCCACGCCGACGACGGGCTGATCGTCCACACCCATCAGCGCATGACCGGCTCCTGGCACCTCTACCCCGCCGGAGCGCCGTGGCACAAGCCCCGCCACCGGGCACGGGTCGTGCTCGGTGTCGACCAGGCGGTCGCGGTGTGCTTCTCGGCACCGGTCGTCGAGGTGCTCGATGCGGCGGCGCTCGCACGCCATCCCGCCCTACGGCAGCTCGGACCGGACCTGTGCGATCCGCAGGTGGACCTCGAGGCGGTCGCGGACCGGGTCCGCCACCTCGGTGGTGGACGTGCGATCGGTGACGTGCTGCTCGACCAACGGGTCGCCAGCGGGATCGGCAACGTCTACCGCTGCGACGTGCTGTTCCTCCATGGGCTACACCCCGCGACGCCGGTCGACCGGCTCGAGGACCAGACCCTGCGCTCCCTGGTCAGCAGCGCCGCCGAGCTGCTCGGCGACAACCTCGACGGGCAGCCACGCACGACCGTGCGGGGTGCCGCCCCCGGCAGCCTGTGGGTCCACGGACGCAGCGGCGAGCCGTGCCGCCACTGTGCGAGCACGATCGTGGTCGAGCGGCTCGGCGAGCACGGCCGCTACAGCTACCGCTGCCCGACCTGCCAACCCGCGTGACCCACCACGCGCGGTGAGCTCGGGTGCGGCGACTCGGGTGTGCCCGCAACCGGTGCGGACGCAACGACCTCGCCCGCAGCTACCCTGCCCACATGTCGAAGACCACCGATGCCCAGGCCCAGATCCCGGCCGCGCAGCTCGCGGCCTGGCGCGCCTTCCTCGAGGCGCACGCCCGCACGGTCGAGGTGCTCTCGCACGAGCTGCGCGCGGAGACCGAGCTACCCCTGACCTGGTACGACGTCCTCGTGCAGCTCAGCGAGGCGGACGGCGGGCGCCTGCGCATGCAGGAGCTGGCCGATGCCGTGCTGCTGTCGAAGTCGGGGCTGACGCGGCTGATCGACCGCATGGAGCGCGAGGGCCTGGTCCGGCGCTCACGCTGCTCGGACGACCGGCGCGGCACCTTCGCCGAGCTCACCGATGCCGGGTGGCAGCGCCTGCGCGACGCGGCGCCCACCCACCTGCGCGGGGTCCGTGAGCACTTCGCCGACCTGCTCGACGACGCCGAGGCCGCCGAACTCGAACGGCTGCTCCACCGCATCGCCACGGCGGCCAACGACCGACGCTGAGCGGCCGCCAGTGGGGCGTTGGGCAGGCGGCCCCGCTAGGTTGGGCGGCGATACTCGAGCGACCAGGAGACCCCGCCCGATGAGCGACAACCAGGACACGCTCACCGTCACCGACAACCGCACCGGCCAGACCTACGAGCTGCCGGTCGAGGACGGTGCGATCCGCGCGATGGACCTCCGCCAGATCAAGGTGAGCGACGATGACTTCGGTCTGCTCTCCTACGACCCGGCCTTCAAGAACACCGCCAACGTCCGCAGCGAGGTCACCTACATCGATGGTGACGCCGGCATCCTGCGCTACCGGGGCTACCCGATCGAGCAGGTCGCCGAGCACTCGACCTTCCTCGAGGTCGCCTACCTGCTGATCCACGGTGAGCTGCCGACCGCCGACCAGCTGGATGCCTGGATCTACGAGATCACCCACCACACCTTCATCCACGAGAACCTCAAGCAGTTCATGGACGGCTTCCACCACGACGCCCACCCGATGGGCATGCTGGTCTCGACCGTCGGGGCGCTGTCCACCTTCTACCCGGAGGCCAAGGGGCTCGACGATCCCGACAGCCGCCACATGCAGATCGTGCGGCTGATCGCGAAGTTCCCGACCCTGGCGGCGTTCGCCTACCGCCACTCGATCGGGATGCGCTACGCCTACCCCGACAACGACCTGTCCTTCGCCGGCAACTTCCTCAACATGATGTGGAAGACGACCGAGCTCAAGTACGAGCCGGACCCGGTGCTCGAGAAGGCGATGGACCGCCTGCTGATCCTCCACGCCGACCACGAGCAGAACTGCTCGACCACCACGATGCGCGCGATCGGCTCCTCCGACGCCGACCCGTACTCGGCCGCCGCCGGCGCCACCGCGGCGCTCTACGGCCCCAAGCACGGCGGCGCGAACGAACGTGTGCTGCGCATGCTCAACGAGATCGGGTCGGTCGATCAGGTCCCCAAGTACGTCAAGAAGGCCAAGGACGGCGAGTTCCGCCTGATGGGCTTCGGCCACCGGGTCTACAAGAACTACGACCCCCGGGCCAAGGTGATCCGCGGGCTCGCCCACGAGGTGTTCGAGGTCACCGGCAAGAACCCGCTGATCGACATCGCCGTGGAGCTCGAGCGCATCGCGCTCGAGGAGGACTACTTCGTCGAGCGCAAGCTCTACCCCAACGTCGACTTCTACTCCGGCATCATCTACCAGGCGATGGGCTTCCCCACCTCGATGTTCCCAGTGCTGTTCGCGATGGGACGCATCCCCGGTTGGCTCGCCCACTGGCAGGAGAACCTGTTGGACCAGGAGCAGGCGATCGTCCGCCCACGGCAGCTGTTCGTCGGTCACGGCGAGCGTGACTACCCCGCGATCGAGGACCGCTGAGCGCCTGCGCGACGCAGCGGTCGTGGCCTAGGAGGTGCGCTCGGCCTCGGCTCGCACGGCCTCGGCCACGACCTGGACGACG
>JBKGZF010000379.1:0-3033 GCA_046545715.1 Nitriliruptoraceae bacterium
CCGTGAGATTGCCGCCGATCTGGACGTTGCCGGTGATCTCGGTTTCCGGCGTGTCGAGCTTGACGCTTGTCGAGGCGATGACTTCGGCGGTGTCGCTTTCAGCCTTCACCGATGGCGCGGTCACCTCGACGGCGCTGCCGGCGGTGATCGCAATCACCCGGCCGCGCTTGAACCGGATCTCGTCGCCTTCGTCGGTGTAGAGGCAGACCTCGCCCTCGGCGAGCCCCTTGCGACGGTGGCGGCGATCGAACGCCGTCAGCGCGACCAGGTTGCCACGGCTGCCGCCCAGGGCGGCGGCAATCGCCTCGGCCCCCTTGAGCGGCCGCGCGGTGAAGCCGTACGGCTCGACGTGCTCCATCTCGCGGGTCTCACCGCGGCGGTGACCACGCCCCTCGGTGCGCTGGCCGGCGGCATCTCTCTGCGCGAGGTGCCCCCCGAGCACCAGCTCGACGAGCCGCGCTTCGAGCTCCCGCTGGCCGGTGGCGCCACCCCTCGCCAGCAGGCCGCGACGGTGGCCGCGATCGGCCGGCTGCTCGACGCCCACCTGCCGGCGGACGACCCGCTCTGCGGCTACGGCCGCGACCTGGCGGCACGTGCCAGCACGCTGCCCCTGCGCGGCTACCTCACCGGGGCGATCGACCTGCTGCTGCGCGTCGAGGTGACAGGTGAGCCGCGCTACCTGGTCATCGACCACAAGTCCAACCGGCTGGGGCCGCGCGACCGGGCGCCGACGGTGGCCGACTACCGCCCACGGGCCCTGGCGACGGCGATGCGTGCGGGGCACTACCCCCTGCAGTCGCTGCTCTACCAGGTCGCTGTCCACCGGCTGCTGCGCTGGCGCCTACCGGGCTACGACCCCGACCGCCACCTCGGCGGCTCGCTGTACCTGTTCCTGCGCGGCATGGCGGGGCCCGACACCCCGCACCTCGACGGCGGCCCGTGCGGTGTCTTCGCGTGGCGACCGCCCGCCGCGTTGGTGCTCGCGACCAGCGACCTGCTCGATCGCGGGGCCATCGCGGACGACCAGGCCGGAGGTAGGCCATGAGCGAGCCGGCGGCCACCACGACCGACACCACCGAGGGGACCGTCGCGGCGCCCCCTGCCGAGCTCGCGCCGTTCGTCACCGCCGACCTGCTCGGCCCAGCCGAGGTCCACGCCGCCACCACGCTGGCTCGCACCCACGCCGACCCGCGCCCCGAGGTCGTGCTGGCTGCCGCTCTGGCGGTGCGCGCCCCCCGACGCCAACACGTGTGCATCGACCTCGGCGACGTCCACCGCCTGGTCGGCGACGAACGGCGCCCGGAGGCGGTCAGCCGGCTGCCGTGGCCGGACCCAGAGCACTGGCACGCACTGCTCAGCGACAGCCCACTCGTGGCCGTACGCGACCCCCACGAGCTGGACGCCCCCGCGGACGCGGGCGGCGAGGTCGCCCCGCTGACCCTGGCTGGCGACCGGCTCTACCTCGACCGGATGTGGCGCTACGAGCGCCGGGTCGCCAGCCAGCTGATCGCACGCGCCACCCGTGCGGTCGACCCGATCGACACCGAGCTACTACGCGCCGGGCTCGCCGACGCGTTCCCCTCGCCCGATCCCGACCAGCAGCGCCGCGCCGCCGCCACCGCCGTGCTCAACCACCTCGCCGTCGTGGCCGGCGGGCCGGGGACCGGCAAGACCACCACGGTCGCCCAGCTGCTGCTGCTGCTCGACGCTCAGGCACGCGCGCTGGACACCACCCCGCCGGTGGTAGCCCTCGCGGCCCCGACCGGCAAGGCCGCGGCCCGATTGACGGCCTCACTGCGCGAGACCGCGTCGCGTCTCGATCCCAGGGGCGAGGATCCGTCCCACGCCCGACTGCGCGAGGCCACGGCGACCACCCTGCACGCACTGCTCGGCCCACGCGGCGACCACCGCAGCCGCTTCCGTCACGACCGTCACGATCCGCTGCCCGCCGACGTCGTCATCGTCGACGAGACCTCGATGGTGTCCCTGGCGCTGATCGCCAAGCTGCTCGACGCGCTACGTCACGACACCCGGCTGGTGCTGCTCGGCGACCCCGAGCAGCTCGCCTCGGTCGAGGCCGGCTCGGTGCTCGGCGACGTCGTCGGCGACGCCGGCCAGCGACGGCCGCTGTCGGCAGCGGCACACACGCGCGCGGCAGCCGTGCTGCCCGGCCAGGACCTACCGCAGCAGGCCCCGACGACCCAACGCGGCGGCATCGATGATGCGATCGTCGTGCTCGAGCGTGTCCACCGCTTCGAGGCCGACTCGGGCATCGCCACGGTGGCGGCGGCCATCCAACGCGGCGACGCCGACGCGACGGTCGCGGCACTGCGCGACGCCGACGACGTGGACTGGCACGCGGGCGAGGTCACCGAGGTGGACCTCTCGGCGGTGCGCACAGCGATCGTGGGTGCCAACCAGCCCGTGCTCGCGGCGGCCGCCGACGGCGACGCCGCCGCTGCCCTCGCTGGGCTCGAGCAGCTGCGCGTGCTGTGCGCCCACCGCAGCGGCAGCGCTGGCGTGCAGGGATGGGTCGAGCGGATCGAGGCGTGGCTGGTGAGCGACCTCCCCGACCTCCCGCTACGGGGTAGCAACTACCCCGGCCGCCCGGTGCTGATCACCGCCAACGACCGCCGACTCCACCTCGCCAACGGCGACGTCGGTGTGGTGGTCCGCAACGACGAGCAGCGACCGGTCGTCGCCCTGCCGGCACATGACGGCGACGGGGTGCGCACGCTCGCCCCGGGCCGCCTGCCGCCGACCGAGACCGTCCACGCGATGACGGTCCACAAGTCGCAGGGCTCGCAGTTCGCCCACGTGGTCCTGGTGCTCCCGGACGAGGGCTCGCCGCTGCTGACCCGTGAGCTGGTCTACACCGGGCTGACCCGCGGCCGCCACCGCGCCACCGTGATCGGCAGCGAGCGTGCCGTGCGGACCGCGGTGGCCACCCGCGCGGTGCGCGCGTCCGGCCTGTCCCAGGCCCTGCGCCTGGGACGCTGACACGTTCGGGTACCGCCGCGCGCGGCCGTACCG
>JBKGZF010000380.1:0-3012 GCA_046545715.1 Nitriliruptoraceae bacterium
GGTCAGCCGGGACTGGACGCCCTCAGCGGGGACACGGCACCACCGGCGGAGGAGGGCGAACCCGACACGGCTGACGACCAGCCCACCGAGCCCGCTGACGGCGCCGACGAAGCGGATGCAGAGACCGAGGACGACGCTTCGGACCCACCCGATGAGGACCAGCAGGACCCCGACGACGAGGCGGACCCCGGCGGCGGACAGGACGACCCACCACCCGACGATCCGCCAGCAGATGACACGCCCGACGACGATGTCGACCCGGACCCACCGCCGGACGACAACACCACAGATGGCGCCCTCGACCCAGACGACGGCACCACCGAGGTCGATGGGGACGTCGCCGACAGCGACACCCAGGGGTGACGGGCTCAGCCGCCCACCGGTGCGGTCGATACCGGTGTCGCCCGTGGCCGCCAGGCGGTCCGCAGCTCGACGGGCAGGTGGGCGACCTCGTTCCAGCGGTCGAGCACCGCCCGGGCCGCACGCAGGTCGTCCTCGGCCACGTCCTGTTCGCCGTGGGTGACCAGCTCCGAGACCGAGGCGTTGGCCACGCCGGCGAACGACGGGATGGGCAGGCCCAAGGCCCGGTGCAGCCCGTGCCAGATGGGGCCACCGTGGGTGACCAGGATCGTGACACCGTCGTCGGGGGTGGCGTCCAGCAGATCGAGCAGCACGGGGGCGACCCGGTCGGCGAGCTGACCGGTGGACTCCCCACCGACCTCGTGGACCACCTCCTCGCCGGCCAGCCAGCGCTGCCAGCGATCGGGGTCGCCGGCGGCCACCTCCTCGCGCAGCCGCCCCTCCCAGTCACCGAAGGAGCGCTCACGCAGCCGCTCGTCGGTGGACACCGACCGTCCTCCGAGCTCCGCCGCCAGCGGTGCCGCGGTCTGCGTCGCCCGCAACAGATCGGAGGCCACCACCTCGGCGTCAGGGTGGGCCCCAGCGAGCGCGGCCGCGGTGACCCGCGCCTGGGCGTGCCCCAGCGGCGAGAGGCCCTCGCAGGCCTGCCCCTGCACCCGGCCCTCGCGGTTCCAGCGCGACTCGCCGTGCCTGACCAGGACGAGTCGCTTCACCGGTCGAGCTCCCGCTGGTAGGTATCACGGGCGGCGGCAGCAGGCATGCTCGGCTCCAGAGGTGCGCCAGTCTCGATGTCGCGCCTGGGGACGTCGGCCCACAGGCGGTCGAGACCGTAGAACTCGCGCTGCTCCTCGGCGAACAGGTGGCACACCAGATCGCCGTAGTCGAGCAGCACCCATCCGGATTCGGCGGTGCCCTCACGTCGCAGCGGCCGGCGACCCTGTTCGCGGAGACGCTCCTCGATGCGTTCGCTCGCCGCCTGCAGCTGCCGATCGCTGCTGGTCGTGCCCAACAAGAACACGTCGGCGAGGATCAGGCGGTCGGCCACCTCCAGCAGGGTCACGTCGGTGGCACGCACATCGTCGGCGGCGTCAGCGGCGGTCACGGCGAGCTCGACGGCTTCCTCGGTTGCTGGCACCAGCTGCGATCCTCGGTTCGGTGGTGGGGATCTCTCGGGTAGGGAACCACAGCACGCGGCAACACGCCGCTCACCGGGACGCACGGCGCTCGGTGCGCCGCGTCGAGGACCGGGTCACGACGACGGCTCCACGTCGGCGCCCACCACGATCGTCACATCGACGACCGACTGCGGTGTCGCGGCGCGCTCGATCACACCGGTCCCGAGGCGGTCCTGGATGTCGCGTGCCACCTCGAGCTGCTCGGCATCGTCAGCGTGGACGATGATGCGCGTCTCGTCGTAGGTGAAGCGGTCAGCGTTGCCGGTGAGCACGATCTGGTAACCGCCGCCCGAGAGGAGGCCGGCCACGTGCTGGCCGATGCGCGGGACCCCGTTGCCGTTGAGGATCTGCACCCGTCGCCCGTCCGCATCCACCTGCGGAGCGAAGGCCTCGAGCCGTCCCTCGGCCAGCTCCTCGGCCCGTTCCGTGTCGAGCTGGTAGCCGTCGCCACCGTCCGATCCGAGGCTGCTCACCGGCAGCGTGAGGATGGTCACCGCATCCTGGGCATGCGCGGTGGCCAGCTGCTCGAACACGCGTTGCACCACCTGTGGATCCTCGCTCTCGATCCTCGTGGCATCGTCGGCGAACAGGGTCTCGGGCCGCTGCGGTGCCTCGGCCAGCTCCTCGAGCAGTCCCACCAGCACCTGCTGTGCCCGCGGGAGCGCATCCAGCTCGGACTCCCCCTCCACCTCGAGGGTGAGGTAGTCCGCCAGCTGCGTGCCGTCCAGCTGCTGTGCACCGGCCGAGAAGCGGGCGCTGCCGCCGTCCGGTGCCTGCCCGTCGACGTCACGGACCACCTCGATGCGATAGCCGCCGAGGTCGCTGAACAGCTCGTCCCAGCCGTCGGGGCTGATGGTGGCGACCGTGTCGAATCGCAGACCCAGCAGGTTGGACAGGCCGAGCCCGACGAGCTCACCCCCATCTGAGGCGTATGCCTCGCCGAGCGCCTCGGTGCCGTAACCGGGGACATCGGCGATGGTGGAGGGCGGCACCAGCACGATCGTGCCGCGGGCGGCGTCGGCGTCGAAGGCCAGCACGGCGATGCCGTGCGCATCACCGCCCGGCTCCTCGTCCCCGGTGACCAGCACCACCGCGGTGCTCGACGCGGCGGGCTCGTCCGGTTGATCCTCGTCGTCGGGAGACACCAGCTGCGTCGCACGGTCGGCGACGTCGGTCAGCAGCAGCGCAGCCGCGATACCCCCGCCGACGACCAGCACAGCCAGCAGCACGAGCCACCCGCGGCGCCCTCGACGTCGGCCCGCCTCAGGCCTGGGCCCTGCCCCGGGCGGGGCACCGCGCTCGCGCCTGCGACGGCGCCGGCGACGCTGACGTGGCGTGAGGTCGCTGCGTCGCGGCCGGCGCTGCTCGCCGAGCCCGGACGCGTCACCGCCGTCAGCCATGGAGCCCCCGGTAGAGGTCGTGCTCACGTGCGTAGCTGTCCACCGTCACCGGGACCAGGTAGCGCGTCGCCCGTCCC
>JBKGZF010000381.1:0-3001 GCA_046545715.1 Nitriliruptoraceae bacterium
CTCCTCCTCGACCAAGGCATCGTCACCGAGGCCGAACACCGCGTGGACAGCCTGTACCGCGGTCTCCACGTCCGACTTGGCGATGACCACCGACACGCGGATCGTCGAGGTGGAGATCATCTCGATGTTCACCCCTGCGGCCGAGAGCGCACCGAACATCTTCGCCGCGATCCCCGCGTGGGTCTTCATGCCGGCGCCGACC
Organism: Nitriliruptoraceae bacterium; assembly: GCA_046545715.1. Classification (GTDB taxonomy): domain Bacteria; phylum Actinomycetota; class Nitriliruptoria; order Nitriliruptorales; family Nitriliruptoraceae; genus SKTG01. The sequence goes on from JBKGZF010000381.1 coordinate 203, forward strand.
AGCGAGACCTTGGCCACGTCCTCGTCGACACGCACGTCCTGCGCACCGATCTCCTCGGCGAGCGGCTCGAGGATCCCGCGTGCCTTGTCGGTGTCCCCGCGTGGCAGTGTGAACGAGATGTCGGTCCGGCCGTCGGACGAGACGTTCTGGACGATCATGTCGACGTTGATGTTCGCATCGGCCAGCGTGGTGAACATCCGCGACGCCACCCCTGGTCGGTCCGGCACCGCGTGGACGGTGACCTTTGCCTCCGAGGTGTCGTGTGCGACACCGGAGATGATCGCGTCCTCCACCTTGTCCTCCTCCGGCCCCACCCAGGTGCCGGTCGTGTAGCTGAACGACGAGCGCACGTGGATCGGCACGCCGTGGTTGCGTCCGAACTCGACCGAGCGGACCTGCAGGACCTTGGCGCCCTGCGCGGCCAGTTCGAGCATCTCCTCGTAGCTGACCGCATCCAGCTTGCGGGCCGTCGGCACGATCCGTGGATCGGCGGTGAACACCCCGTCGACGTCGGTGTAGATCTCGCAGACATCGGCACCGAGCGCCGATGCCAGCGCCACCGCGGTCGTGTCCGACCCACCGCGGCCGAGCGTGGTGATGTCCTTGGTGTCCTGGCTGACGCCCTGGAAGCCGGCGACGATGACCACGTTGCCACCGTCGAGGGCGTCCTGCACGCGACCTGGCGTGATGTCGACGATGCGTGCCTTGCCATGCACGGCGTCGGTGATGATCCCGGCCTGTGAACCGGTGAACGACTTGGCCGGCACGCCGCGGTCGTGCAGGGCCATCGCCAGCAGCGACATCGAGATGCGCTCACCGGAGGTCAGCAGGATGTCCAGCTCGCGCTCCGGGGGATGCTCGCTCACCCGCGAGGCCATCGCCACCAGCTCGTCGGTGGACTTGCCCATCGCGGAGACCACCACGACGACCTGGTCGCCGTCACGGTGGGCTCGCGCGATCCGATCGGCGACACGCTTCATGCGGTCGGTGTCCCCGACCGACGTGCCTCCGTACTTCTGCACCACGATCGCCACGGTGGCCCCTGGCTGGTTGGGCTGCTGGCTTGCGCTGACAGGCGACCGCGCCGCGGCCGACGATCGAGCCAGCACGGCTCGGAGCGGGCCTCAGCGGGCCAGAGCAGCTCGGCACGGGTCAGCACGCGGCGCAGCGGCTGCGATGATACGTGCCCCTGCCCCCGCTGACACACCGGGCCCCACGTCCAAAGGCCCCCTGGCCGCGCTGGCGCCGCGCGGGCCGGGGCCTGGCGAGCACCGATGTGGCCCGGGCTCAGCTCTCGAGCTCGCGCCGGCCGACGAAGGCGCGCCCGAGGGTGACCTCATCGGCGTAGTCGAGGTCCCCTCCGACCGGCAGACCACTGGCCAGCCGCGTCACCCGCACACCCAGCGGGGTGAGCAGCCGCGTGAGGTAGGAGGCGGTGGCCTCGCCCTCGACGTTGGGGTTCAGCGCGAGGATCAGCTCCTCCACGGGCTCGCCTTCGAGCCGATCGAGCAGCTCTTGGACATGCAGCTCGTCCGGTCCGATCCCGTCGATCGGTGAGATCGCGCCGCCGAGCACGTGGTAGCGCCCGCGGTACTCGCGGGTCCGCTCGATCGCGACCACGTCACGCGGCTCCTCCACGACGCACAGCACCGAGGGGTCACGCCGCTCGTCGCGGCAGATGCGGCACTCCTCGCCCTCGGCGATGTTCCAGCAGCGCTGGCAGAAGCGGACCGTGGCCTTGACCCGCGTGATCGCGTCGGCCAGGCGCTGAGCATCGGCCTGCTCGACCTGCAGCAGGTGGAAGGCGATGCGCTGCGCGCTCTTGGGTCCGACGCCCGGCAGGCGGCCGAGCTCGTCGATGAGATCCTGGACGGCGCCCTCGTACACCCGCACAGCTCCTGGTCGTCGCGCCGTCGTCCATCCCCGGCCGGGTCCCCCGCAGCCGGGCCGGTCGAGCGTACCCGCGTCCCGACGGCCGGCCTCGGCACGCGCCCACCACCTCGACGTCGCCGTATCACGCCTGTCCGGGAGGTGGGCGCTCATCGACCAGGCGGGCGCCGAGCTCGGTGCGCAGCAGCTGGTCGACGTCGACCTCGTCGTCGGTGACGTGCCCGCCCGCGTGCTCGGCCTCACGCACCTCGGCGCCCTCGTGGTCGTCGAGGTGGCTGGCCTCCTCGCCGGCAGCCCCGTCGTCCCAGGCGGACGGTCGGGGATCGTCGAGCACCGGGGTGCGGGCGTCGTCCGGCGTCACGCTCGGCGGCACCGGCCGGCGCTCTGCGGGCTGGTCGTCGGTGGTGACCTCGATGCGCAGCCGCAGGCCACAGGCCTGCTCGAGCGCGTCACTGAGCGCATCGCTGAGCTCGTGGGTGCGTGCCTGGACGGCGTGGAAGGCCACGTAGCGCGGGCCGTAGCGCAGCACCAGCACGCCGCGTCGGACCTCCTGCGGCTCAGCGGGCAGGAAGATCGCGTGGTAGCGACGCGAGCGCTGCTTGAGCAGCTCGAGCACCCCGGCCCAACGCGCCTGGACGGTCGCGAGCTCGTCATCTGCCGCCGGTGCTCCGGCCGGGGCTGTCGCGGGCGCCGTCTCCTCCGCAGCCGTCGCGGCCGGTGTCTCCTCCACCTCGATGACGTCCGGCTCGACGACGTCCGGCTCGACGACGTCCGGCTCGACGCTCGCAGCCTGCTCGGCAGGTTCCGATGCATCGGGGGCGTCGACCGGTGCCGGGCCCTGGCCCTCCGGAGGGCCCACCTCGGCCTCGCCCGTCGGCTGCGGCGCCGCCGCATCGCGCGGCTCGGGCT
>JBKGZF010000382.1:0-2974 GCA_046545715.1 Nitriliruptoraceae bacterium
CCGTCGACCAGGTGGCGGATCGCATCCACCTCGACGATGCGCTTGGGCCGTGGTGAGGCGACCACCCGCCGCCAGCCACGGTTGGCGTCCTCGGCGATGTCCCAGCCGTCCTCGTCCCGCCGCTCGACGGCCTCGACCTCCTCCATGAACGGCCCGATCGGCTTGGAGGGCGCGGCGAAGGCGGGGTCGTCGGGGTCGACCTCGACCTGGGTGACCAGCGAGACCACGCCGCGCTCCAGCCCGCGCTCGCGCAGGTCCTCGACCAGGCTCTGCTGGAGGATGTAGCCGATCGCGCCCTGGGTGTCGGCCACGCACACGTCCAAGGGCACCTCGTGGACCTTGTGCCGGGCCAGTTCCGAACGCAGCAGGATGAAGCCGACCTGCGGTCCGTTGCCGTGGACCACGGTGACGTCGAGCCCCTCGGCGACCAGACCGCCGATGTGGTGGTCGGTGTCACGAGCGGCGGCGAACTGGTGCTCGACGGACGGCTGCTTGGGATCGGTGATCAGGCTGTTGCCACCGATCGCGACGACCGCACGGTCCCGTCCGCTCACGTCCGCCCTCCTACATCGTCAGTGCGAGCACGGCCTTCTGGGCGTGCAAGCGGTTCTCGGCCTCGTCGAACACCGCGCTGTGAGGACCGTCGATCACCCCGTCGGTGACCTCGATGCCGCGGTCTGCCGGCAGGCAGTGCAGGTACATCGCATCGTCACGGGCGAGCGCGAGCCGCTGTTCGTCCGCGATCCACGAGGAGTAGCGCTGACCGATGCGAGCCGACTCCTCGAGGTCGGGGGTGGTGAGCATGCAGCCCCAGCTCTTGGGGTAGACGATGTCGGCGTCGGTGAAGCCCGCATCGAAGTCATCGAGCACCTCGAAGCTGCCGCCCGCCGCTCGGGCGTTGTCCTGCGCCTGGTCGAGCATCTCGGGCCGCAGCTTGAACTCCGGCGGATGGGTCAGCCGCACGTTCATGCCGTAGCGGGTCATCAGCAGGATCAGGCTCTGCGGGACCGACAGCGGCTTCTGGTAGCTCTGGGCGTAGGCCCAGCTCACATCGATCGTCAGCCCGCGCGGGTCACCCCGCCGCTCCACGATCGTCAGCAGGTCCGCCAGCGCCTGGAAGGGGTGGAACTGGTCGCACTGCATGTTGTGCACCGGTACGCGCGAGGCCGCGGCGACGTCGCGGATGTAGCCGTTGCCGGCCTCCCAGTCGACCTGTCGGATCGACAGCCCATCGTTGTAGCGACCGAGGATCTCGCCGATCTCGGTCGCGGTGTCGCCGTGGGAGATCTGGGTGGACTTGGACTCGATGAACTGCGCATGGCCGCCGAGCTGGGCCATGGCCGCCTCGAAGCTCGCACGGGTTCGGGTGGAGGAGAAGAAGAACAGCATCGCCAGGACCTTGTCGCGCAGCAGGGCATGCGGCTCGCCGAGCGCACGACGACGCTTGAGGTCGAGGGCGACGTCCAGGACCGTGTCGAGCTCGTCCTTGGTCCACTCCTGGGTGGTGATCAGATCGCGGCCGCGCAGGTGGGTCTGCATCTCGTCACTCCCTCGCACCGAGGACCAGGGACAGCAGGGCCATGCGCATCACCACGCCGTAGTAGGCCTCCTCCCAGTACCGCGCGTGACGGGTCTGGTCGACGTCGGGCGGCAGCTCGTCCATCCGCGGCAGCGAGTGCAGGATGATCGAGTCCTGCTTGGCTTCCCGCAGCACCTCGCGGGTCACCCGGTACTGCTCGGGGGTCGTGCCGACGTCGTCGCCGCGCTCCTGGCGGCTGGCGGTGTAATCGGCCTGGACCACCGGCTCCATGTAGATCACGTCCGCCTCGGCGATGGCGTCGCGGACATGGTCGACCTCGCGGATGGTGAAGTTCTGCTCGGCGAGCTCGGCCTTGAACTCATCGGTCAACGACATCTCCGGCGGGGCGATGGCGATCATCTCCGCGTCGAACTGGGTCAGGGCGTAGGCGATCGAGTGCATCGTGCGCATCCGCATGTCCCCGATGCACAGGAACGTGAGCCCATCGATCCTCCCCAGCTCCCGCCGTACCGTATACAGGTCGGTGAGCACCTGCGTCGGATGTTCGCCCCACCCGTCGCCGGCGTTGATCACCGGGATGCTGGTCCACCGTGCGGCCTCGTGTGGCGCACCCTGCTGGAAGTGGCGCATCACCATCACGTCGCCGTAGTACTCCAGCATGTGCACGGTGTCCTTGATCGACTCCTGGTAGAAGTCACCCGCGCGTGTCATCTTCGCGTCGCTGAAGCCGACCACGTGCCCACCGAGCCGATGCATGGCCGCTTCGTGGGCGAGCCGGGTCCGCGTCGAGGGCTGGTAGAAGGCGGTCACCAGCGTCTTGTGCGCCAGCAGATCGACGTTACGGCGGGCGCGGGCGATCGGCTCGAGGTCCTCGGCGACCTCGAAGACGTGCTCGAACTCGGCACGTTCGAAGCCCTTCAGTGACAGGATGTCCCTGCCGGCGAAACTCCTCATGCACAACTCCCTTGACGGCCCCAGGTGGGTATAACAGGTCGGGCGACCGGCTGCCATGGAAACGCCGCGCTCACGTCGAGCAGCGGTGTGAAGCGGTCGGTCGCGTCCCGTCGCTGAGCCTGCTCGTGCTGGAGCTCGGCTGCGAGGGCCGAACGTCCCCAAGGTTGAGGACTCACATGTCCTCCCCGACGACCGCGTACGAGACTAGGTTGACGGGATCGGACGGAAGCGGGAACCGTCATGCAGATCGAGCGCCCAGGTGACCTCGACGAGGTCCTCGAGCTCCTCGCTGGCGACCCGCGGGCCACGCTGCTGGCGGGGGGCACCGACCTGATGGTCGAGGTCAACCTCGACCACAGCCGTCCCGAGAGCGTCGTCGCCCTGCGACGGGTTGACGAGCTCGCCACCTGGGAGGACGGGTTCATCGGTGCCGGGGTCACCTACGCACGCATGGAGTCCGGCCCCCTGCCAGCCCTGGCC
>JBKGZF010000383.1:0-2948 GCA_046545715.1 Nitriliruptoraceae bacterium
GAACCCCTGCTACTACGGCATCGACATGGCCAGCCGTGCCGAGCTGATCGGCGCCGACCTCGACGTCGAGGAGATCCGGGAGTTCGTCGGCGCGGATTCGCTGCACTACGTCACCCTCGACGGGCTGATCGAGGCGACGCCGAGCCCGCGCGAGCAGCTGTGCACCGCCTGCTTCTCCGGCGACTACCCGATCCCGGTGCCCGCCGAGGAGCAGCGGCTGGCGCAGATCCAGCTCGAGTTCGACTCCACGGGATGACCGGCGCCACAGACGGTCGGGCGCTGCCCGTGCGCGGAAGCCCAGCCGGGTCCGACGGGTTGCCGTGATCACCGGTGCCCGTGGTCGCATGCCCGGCGTCGAGCATGCGCGGGCCCGGCGGATCGAGGAGCTCACGGTGGGTCGTGTCAGATGGCTGGCGCTCGCGCTGCTGATCGCGCTGGTGGCTACCGCCTGCGCCGACGGCGTAGACGGCAGCCAGCCGGCCGCCTCCGGGTCCGGGGCCCCGGATGGGTCGGCGCCGGATGAGCGGCCCGAGGCCGAGCCCGATCCCACCGAGCCCGATCCAACCGACTGGGACGCCGTGCGGGAGACCGCCGACGGTGCGACCCTGTCGTTCTACCTGTGGGGCGGGAGCACCGAGATCGTCGACTTCGTCGAGGACGTCTACGGCCCCGAGCTCGCCGAGCTCGGCGTGGAGCTCGACCTGGTCCCGATCGCCGACACCGCCGACGCGGTCAATGCGGTGCTGGGCGAGCTCGAGGCTGGCCGCGACCAGGGTGGATCGGTGGACGTGATCTGGATCGACGGCGAGAACACCGCGACCCTGCGCCAGGCCGACGCGCTGCTGAGCGGCTGGGCCGAGCAGCTGCCCAACGCCGCCCTGGTCGACTGGGACGATCCCTCGGTCGCCTACGACGCCGGCCAGCCGGTCGACGGCGACGAATCGCCGTGGGGCAGCGCACAGTTCCAGTTCGTCCACGACACCGAACGGCACGCCGTCGAGCAGCTGCCCGCGAGCTACGCCGAGCTGGCCGACTGGATCGAGGCGAACCCCGGCCGGTTCACCTACCCCGCCCCGCCGGCCTTCCACGGCACGCGCCTGATCACCGGCTGGTTCTACGAGCTCGCCGACGACCCCGAGGCGTGGGCGGCGGGGTTCGACGAGGACGCCTACGAGCGCATCGCCGAGGAGCTGTTCGCCGAGCTCGAGCGGCTCGAGCCCGCGCTGTGGCGCGACGGCGGGACCTACCCCAGCGACATCGCCGAGCTCGACCGGCTCTTCGCCAACGGCGAGGTGGATCTGACCTTCACCCAGTTGCCGGCGGGACTGGATGGCAGCATCGAGGCCGGCACGCTGCCGCCGACCGCACGCCCCTACGTGTTCGACACCGGGGGGATCGCCGATCATCACTACCTCGCCATCCCGGTCAACAGCAGCGAGCCGGCCGCCGCGATGGTCCTGGCGAACCTGGTGCTCGAGCCACACCTGCAGGTGCGCAAGCTCGACCCCGCCGAGGGCTGGGGCGACGGCATCGCGATCGCGCCGGACCGCATCGACGACCAGCCGGCGCGCACCGCCCTGGAGCAGCTGACCGCCTCGCTCGGCGACACGGCGGTCGACCCGGCCGTCCTCGACGCCGCCCGTCTGCCCGAGGCCACCGTGGAGCTGACCACCCGGCTCGAGGACGACTGGAACCGCCGGATCCGCCAGGGGGCGGGTGGGTGAGCGCGTCCGCCGCGAGCCTCGGGCCCCGCACCGCGGGGACCGTGCCGGATGGGGGTGATGCGCGACCACCTGCCACCTCGCCGTCGCTGCTTCGACGGGTGCGGCGCTCCGAGGGCGTACGGATCGTGGCCGGGCTGACCCCGGCGCTGGTGCTGATCGGCACGCTGTTCGGCACGGCGGTCGTGCTCGCCGTGACCCGCTCGCTGGGCACGGGGCCGTCGGGCGACGAGGGCGGCGCCACGCTCGCGGCCTACCGGCGGCTGGTGGCCGACCCCGAGTTCCTCCCGTCGCTGGCGCTGACCGCCCACGTCGCGATCACCTCGACGGCGCTGGCGGTGCTGCTCGGCGTCGGTGCCGCCCTGGTGCTGCGGCGGGTGGGTCGCGGCTCGCGGTGGCTGACCACCTTGTTCCAGCTCAACCTGCCCGTCCCGCACGTGGTCGGCGCCGTCGCGATCCTCGCCCTGCTCGGCCAGAGCGGGCTGCTCTCGCGGGTGGCCACGCGGCTAGGCGCCGTGGAGGGGCCGGCGGCCTTCCCCGCGCTGGTGTTCGACCCCTACGCGATCGGGGTCGTCGCCCAGTACGTGTGGAAGGAGGTGCCGTTCGTCGGGATCGTGGCGCTGGCGATCCTCCACGCCGTCGGTGACGACCTCGACGACGCCGCCCGCACGCTCGGCGCCGGCCCGTGGCAGCGGCTGCGCCACGTGACCCTGCCCGTGCTGCTGCCGGGCGTGTTCGCGGCCGCGATCGTGGTGTTCGCCTTCGCGTTCGGGGCTTTCGAGGTGCCGCTGCTGCTCGGGCGCAGCTTCCCCGCGGTGCTGCCGGTGCTGGCCCACCGGCGCTATACCGACATCGACCTCGACGCCCGGCCCGAGGCGATGGCGATCAGCGTGGTGATCACCCTGGTGGTGGTCGTCGCCGTGGTGCTCGCCGGCTGGCTGGCCCGCCGTGCGGTGTGGGGAGCCGACCATGGGCGCTGAGCCGAGCCTGGGCGCTGAGCCGAGCACCGCCGCGCCCGCCCGCCGGGGCACGGCCATCTCGGCGGGTCCGGCGGCGGCCGCGATCGTGGCCGTGCTGCTGCTGCCGTTCGTGCCGCTCTTGCTGCTGAGCCTCTCGCGCGGCTATTTCCACCCCCAAGTGCTGCCGGCACAGTGGAGCCTGCGCGCCTGGGCACGGGTGCTCGCGCCGGGCTCCTCGGCCTGGCCGGCGCTGGCCGACACGCTCGTG
>JBKGZF010000384.1:0-2941 GCA_046545715.1 Nitriliruptoraceae bacterium
GGCCGCGCGGGGGGCGGTCGGCGACGGCGAGCCGGACGCGGAGGTGCTGGAGGCGCTCGCCGACGGCCAGCCGAAGACCTCGGCTGCGCTGCGCGAGGCCGTTGCTCCTGTGGTCGGTGTCACCGACGCCGAGCGTGCAGAGCGCATCCCCAGCGGGGCGCGGCTCTTCGACAACCGTGTGCACTGGGCGGTGACCTACCTGGTGCAGGCCGGGCTCATCCAGCGACCGAAGCGCGGAGTCGTACAGATCACCGAGCGCGACCGCGAGGTGTTGGCGGTGAAGCCCGGGCGGATCGACAACGACCTGCTCGATCGCTTCCCCGAGTTCGTAGAGTTCAAGAACCGAACGGGCACCCGCCCTCGAGCCGCGAGCGACGCCGAGCTCACGAGCCCGGCTACCGCCGAGACGCCAACGGAGCGGCTCTCGGAGGCGGTCGAGAAAGCGAACGGCGTGGTCGCCGAGGAGTTGCTACGGAGGATCAGGGAGCGCGAGCCGGCGTTCCTCGAAGACCTCGTGCTCGAACTGCTCACCTCGATGGGCTACGGGGGCCGCGACGGTGCAGCTGAGCACCTCGGCCAGTCGGGCGATCAGGGCCTCGACGGGGTGATCCGCCAGGACGCGCTCGGACTTGACCGCGTGTATGTCCAGGCGAAGCGGTACGCCGTGGACAGCCCGATCGGCCGCCCCGAGATACAGGCGTTCGTAGGCGCACTCCAGGGGGCGCAGGCAGACCGCGGCATCTTCATCACGACCAGCCGGTTCACGAACGATGCGAGGGACTACGCCGAGCGCGTGTCAACGCGACTCGTGCTCATCGACGGTTGGCATCTTGGTGGTCTGATGGTGCGGCACGACATCGGGGTACAGGCCGAGGAGACGTTCGTGCTCAAGCAGATCGACGAGGACTACTTCGAGGCGTAGGCGCTTCATAGCGCCCCAAGTGTCCTACGGTGGCCCGGGCGCCCATCGGGAACCAGCTGACACAGGTTTCCCCGGACGTGGAACCGAGCGGACTGTCACCCAAGTCCACGACTTTCACGAGCGGGACCTGATCACGTGATGCCGCCCCCCCGTGTGACCTCGTTGAGAGGAAGTCACACCTGAGCCGGGTCAACACGGGCGTTTCTGACCGGTCCGTGGCCCTGTGGGGTGCTGCTTCGATGGCGGTCCTTCGCAAGGGCCGCGTTGACGGAGCCGAATCGGATACGGGGCCGGAGGGCTCCGGATGAGCGGCCCAATTCGCTGCCGGGCTGGCGAGCTGCGCAGTGAATGTGCGCGCCTCCGCTCGGCGGCGAACGGCGCACAACGATTCGGGCGTCGTGCTCGCCCGTCGCTTGGAGCGGGACGGGCGACGTTTCCCTTCCCGCGAGGCATCTCTTGTTCAACGGACACCGGTCACGGCCGTGGATCCAGAACAAAGGGCCTCCCGCCCGACCACGGTCGGAGCGGACCTTCGGGGCTATCCGGCATCTCCTCATGGAGCGGAGCATGGTGCCGGCAGTTCTTCTGGCGGTTGTGCGTGGTGTATGTGGTGTAGCTACCCGGCGATCCTGACGGGTGGCGATGGTCGTCCTTGCCGTGGGCTGGGTGGGGTGGATGCGCCGGCGGGTCGCGGGCCGTGCATCGTTGGCGTGGCGTCTATCAGCCTCCCAGCCGTCGAGATGGTCGGATCCTGCTGCGCCGCGGCTTGGAGGGAGGTAGCGGCCGGAGCGACGTTGCTGCGATCGGGCTGCTATCGGGCCGCCAGCGGGCATCGGGACGGTGGCAGCGCAGATCGACGCAGCCGCCGACACCGGAGCCGACCGTGCGCCCGACCAACGCCCGACACCTCCACGACCGCGCCTGGCCCGACACGTGGTCGCTCGGTCGAGCACGTACGAGGCCGGGACCCACTGTGCTGGCGGTGTGGGCTCACCCTGACGACGAGACCTTCGTCGCCGGCGGTCTGCTCGCCGCGGCCGCCCGCGGCGGCGCGCGGGTCCGCTGCGTGTACCTCACCCACGGCGACGGCGGTCAGTGCGCTCACGGCCCGGTCTCACGCGCCGAGCTGGCGGCCCTGCGCGCCAAGGAGCTCATCGCGGCCCACCGCCACCTCGGCGTCGCCGAGAGGCGGCTGCTCGACCACCCCGATGGCCACCTCGCCGAGCTGCCCGACGACGACCCGATCGACACGATCCGCGCCGAGCTCGCCGCCACCGTCCCCGACCTGGTGGTCACCTTCGGTCCCGACGGGTTCACCGGCCATCCGGACCACCGCACAGTCAACCGGTGGGTGCATGCGGCGCTCTCACGCCACGACGGCATGCCGATTGTGTGGGAGACCGCCGTCACCGATGCGTGGGCTGAGCGGTTCGCTCCGCCGCTGGCCGAGTTCGAAGCCTTCTGGCCCGGCTACCCGCAGCCGACCCCGTCGGACCGGCTGGTCGATCGCAGCCTGCGTCGGGACGACCTCGACGCCAAGGTGTCCGCCCTGCACGCCCACGCCAGCCAGATGACACCGCTGTTCGACGCCTTCGGCGGGGACCTCATGCGGTCGCTGGCCGCCACCGAGGCCTTCGTGCCGTGCCTCGACATGGCCGTCTCCGCGCCGGTTTGGGAGCCGGTGGCAGCGTGCTGAGCTGAGGCGACCGTGACCACCCTGACCACGCGACCCTCGACAGGAGACGACGATGCGTCTCGCGCCGACCGGCCGCGACACTTCCGCACCGCAGGCGACGACCGCGTGCTGGCCTCGCGACCCACAACCACGCCCTGCCCCTTGAAGCGCTGCGCCACGGCCTCGCCCCGGTGGCCCTGGGCTACCTGCTGGAGGAGGTCGGCGCAGCCCAGAGGCCGGCAAGAGGTGGTGGTCGCCGGCCTGGACGAGGGTGTCGAGGGCGGCGTCGCCCACCGCTACGAGCGCCGTGTGCCGATCGAGGCCGCGTGGGGCGGGACGTGCTC
>JBKGZF010000385.1:0-2937 GCA_046545715.1 Nitriliruptoraceae bacterium
GACCGTGGTCGGGTGGGCCGGTCTGCGTGGCGCGCTGCCCATCGTGCTCGCCACCTTCCCCTACACGGTCGGCGTGCCCCAGGGCGACACGATCTTCGACGTGGTCTTCTTCGTCGTGCTCGTCTCGGTCCTGGTCCAGGGCACCAGCCTGCTGCCGCTGGTCCGAGCGCTCGGGCTCGAGGAACGGCGCGCCGCCTGGGCTCCGGTGGCCGAGGCGCTGCCGCTCGATTGGATGGACGTCGACCTCGTCGAGCTCGTGGTCACCGAGGAGATGCCACTGGCGGGCTGCGAGCTGCGCGAGGTGGGGCGCCCCCCGCGCACGCAGGTGACCGCCGTGGTGCGCGCCGACGAGATCGTGATACCGACGGGGGAGACGCGCCTGCAGGCCGGCGACATCCTGCTGATGACCACCCAGGGGGAGGACGACGCCCTCGACACGGTCATCCGCTGGGCGCGCGGCGAGACGCCGGGTGGCGACGCTGGCCCCGCGGATGGTCAGCCCGGTGATGGTAAGGCGGGTGATGGCCAGGTGGGTGATGACCGCTAGGCTTGTACCCCAACGCCCGCCGTAGGCGGGCGCTGCCGCGCACGCGGTCGTGCTGTCGTTGCCGTCAGCCCGGTGGCCGAGCGCGCGACGGCCGGTGGTTCACAGCCGTCGGCGGGCGCGACGGCCGGTGGCTAGACCGACGACGGCGGTGCGTGCTGTCGCAGTGTCCAGGTGACCGCCACGGCGGTCCGCCACCGAGCCCGCGGGCCGATCACACATCACAGGCCACGCCCGACCCGCAAACTCGACCGCACTGCTCGCAACGTCCGTGCCGGTCAGCCCCCCATCCCACCCAGAGAGGGACATCGTGCAAGATCTCGGAAGCCTCCTGCTGCCCCTGGTGTTCCTGGTCATCCTCTACCTGCTGCTGATCCGTCCGCAGCAGAAGCGGCGCAAGGAACACCAGCAGATGGTGCAGTCCGTCTCGGTCGGTGATGACATCGTCACCATCGGCGGCCTGCACGGCCGCATCATCGGACTCACCGACGACGCCATGGACATCGCTGTCGACGCCGATGAGGACGTGGTGATGCGCTACGAGCGCAGCTCGCTCGGCCGCATCGTGCGCGACGAGGACGAGCCGGACGCGTCGTGAGCGAGGGTGGTGGACGCGGGTCGAGCCCACAGGACCGGGGCAGCGATGTCGACCCCGAGACCGGCATCCCGATGGAGCCGGCGGACGTGGACCCTGCTCCGTCGGCGCTGACCGATCCGGCGAGCGCCATCCGGGGCTCGGCCGAGGCGGCCCTGCTACGTGGGGTCGACGCTGCCGACGCGGTCCGGGAGGCCGCAGAGGTCGCGCTCGATGCCGAGGCCCGCACCGGCAGCCACGTGGACGTCCTCACGCGGCTGCAGCAGGACGAGATGGTCAGCGCCTTCCTCAAGCTCGCCGATCAGTTCCTGGGCTCGCTCGGCTTCACCGAGCACGGCTTCCGTCATGCCAACCTCGTCGGACGCATCGCCTACAACGTCCTCCACCATCTCGGCGCCGATAACGACCTCTGCGAGCTCGCGGCGATCTCGGGCTACCTCCACGACATCGGCAACGTGGTCACCCGCGCCAACCACGGCATCTCCAGTGCCTGGATCGCCTACGACGCGTTACGTCGCCTGGAGGTCGACCCCTACCGGATAGGGCTGGTGCTCTCCGCGGTCGGTAACCACGAGGAGCAGTACGGCTCGGCGATCGGCCCCGTCGGTGCGGCGGTGATCCTCGCCGACAAGTCCGACGTGCACCGCAGCCGGGTGCGCAAGGGTGCCGATACCCGAAGCGACATCCACGACCGGGTCAACGACGCCGTCACCCACTCCTTCCTGCGGGTCGACGCGGAGGCGGCGACGATCACCCTCGAGCTCGAGCTCGACACCGAGCGCTCCACGGTGATCGAGTACTTCGAGATCTTCCTCGACCGCATGGTGATGTGTCGACGTGCCGCGCGCACCCTCGGCTGCGACTTCCGCATCACCGCCAACGGTGTCCCCCTCGGCTGACCAGCCGACAAGCGAGGCGTCTCCGTGGACCAACGTCCCCTGATCGTCAGCCTGAGCCTGGTGCTGCTCGTGGCCCTGGCCGCGGGCGTCTACCTCGGTATGGGTGCGCGCCCCAACCTCGGCCTCGATCTGCAGGGCGGGATCAGCGCGGTGTACTCGCCGCAGCTGCCCGAGGGCGAGGAGGAGCCCGAGGACATCGACGAGATCCTCGATGAGACGATCGAGGTCATCCGCGAGCGCGTCGATTCGCTCGGGGTCGCCGAGCCGGAGATCGCCCGCAGCGGCGACGATGTCCAGGTGCAGCTGCCGGGGATCGCCGACGCCGATCGCGTCCAGGAGATCATCGGTACCACCGCGCAGCTGTCGTTCCGGCGGGTGATCGAGGAGATCCCGCCCGGGAGCGAGCGCCACGACGAGGGCCCGGACTGCGACGCGCCCGTCGACGAGGTCGAGGAGCTCGCCGACGATGACGAGGGCATCATCTGTGCCGCTGTCGAGGCCGACGGCGCGGAGGACGCCGAGGTCGAACCCACCAAGTTCGAGGTAGGTCCGGCCGAGTTGACGGGGGATCATGTCGAGGACGCCTCGGTGCAGGTCGGTCAGGGCCAACAGCAGTTCCAGGTCGGCCTCGACCTCGATGCCACCGGCGCGGAGGCGTTCGAGCAGATCACCTCGGATCTCGCCTGCCAGCGCGATCAGGGCCGCGAGGACCGCTTCGCCATCGTCCTGGACGGTCGGGTCGAGGCGGCACCGGGGATGAACCCCGGGGTCGCCTGCGATGTGGGGATCACCGACGGCCGCGCCTCGATCACCACCGGTGCGGGAGACTCGCGCGAGGAGCAGGAGCAGGAGGCCGCCGACCTCGCACTGGTGCTGCGCACCGGCGCGCTGCCGATCAC
>JBKGZF010000386.1:0-2936 GCA_046545715.1 Nitriliruptoraceae bacterium
ACCGGCTGCTGGACACCCTGCGGGAGTTCGGCGGGCAGCGCCTGGCGGCGAGCGACACCGCCGACACCTTCCGTCGCGCCCACGCGGCCTACCACCTGTCGCTGATCGAGGAGGTGGGCCCACGGGTGTGCGGGGTCGACGAGCGCGCGGCCGTCGCTGCGATCGACGAGGTCTTCGACGACCTGCGCGTCGCCCATGACTGGGCGGTGACTGACGGCGACGTCGACACCGCGCTACGCCTGCCGGTAGCGCTCTACGAGTACCTGCTCAACCGTCTACGCGCCGAGGTGGTCACCTGGGCCGAACGGGCCCTGGAGCTGCCGGGAGCCAGGGACCACGGTGCCTACCCCGGGGCGCTGGCGACCGCGGCACTCGGTGCGGCCAACCGTGGTGAGCTCGCCGAGGGGCGCCGTCGCGCCGAGCTGGTGCTGGCACAGGCGAAGCCGGAGAGCCTCGCGGCCATGCAGGCCGTGGGCGTGCTCTCGGTCGTCGCGCTGTACGAGGGCCGGTTCGATGACGTGCTGGCGATCGGTGACCGCCTGTCGACGCTCGCTACCGCGCTCGACAGCCCCTACTGGCAGGCGTTGGCGAGCCTGGACCCCTCGCTCGCCCTGCACTACCAGGGCGAACAGGAGGCAGCCCGAGCGCGGGTGGCGCGGCTGGAGTCGGCCGCCGAGGCCACCGGCAACCCGACCGTGCGCGCCTGGGCTCGCTACGTCCACGGCGAGACGCTGCTGGACACGGACCCAGTCGAGGCCATGGCCCGCCTCGAGTCAGCGGTCGGGATCGCTCGACGGGTCGGCAGCCGGCTCCCCGAGGGCGCCGCGCTGGTGTCGTTGGCGTCGGTGTGCGGGCGTCACGGCGACCCGGGTCGGGCGCTCGCGCTGTTCCGGGAGGCGGTCGGCCACTGGCGGCGGCTGGGTGATCACACCCACCAGCTGACCACGTTGCGCAACCTCGTGCCACTGCTGGTTCGCGTCGGAGCCGACGAGGCCGCGGCCGTGCTGTACGGGGCGGTCGCCGAGGGATCACCGCCGGTCTTCGGGCTCGAGGCCGAACGGCTCAGCGCCGCCTGGGAGCAGCTCGAGCGACGCCTCGGTATCGACGCCGCGGCCGCCACCGCGGCACGTGGCCGCCGGTTCACCCCGGCCCAGATGGTCGACCAGGCACTGGCCACGCTCGAGACCCTGCTCGAGGCCTGAGCCGCACAACCCCCGTTGCATCGCGACACGGTCGCGACGCAACCCGGTGGCTGCATCGTGGTGGCGGATCGGGCGAGCCGACCCACCCGGTCGGTCCACCTGCCCCATCCAACCGATGGTCGGTAACGGCCGGATGCGACGCCACGAGCGAGGAGCAGCGCGATGGAGATCGACCAGGCCAAGCTAGAGGAGTTCCTCCAGACGTTGACGATCGATGCGGCCGCCGGCCAATCGGCGGTGTGCGGCTACCTCGGTGACGCGCTCGGTCTGTACGCGGCGATGGCGGATGCGGGACCCCTGACGGCGGCAGAGCTGGCGCGGCGGACCGACACCCACGAGCGCTACATCCGAGAATGGCTGTCCAACCAGGCCGCAGGGGGCTATGTCACCTACGACCCCGGGTCGGACACCTTCGAGCTGCCATCCGAGCAGGCCGCAGTGCTCGCCGACCCTGACAGCCCCACCTACCTGCCGGGGGTCTTCGAGATCACCAAGGCGATGTGGGCCGCCTCGGACCGGCTCGTCGAGGCCTTCCGGACCGGCGATGGCGTGGGCTGGGAGGAGCACGACCCGGTCCTCTACCGCGGTGTGGAGCGGCTCTTCGGCCCCATGTACCGGTCCCAGCTGGTGGAGCAGTGGCTGCCCTCCCTCGACGGTGTCGAGCCGCGGTTGCAGCAAGGAGCACGGGTCGCCGACGTCGGCTGTGGGCACGGTGCGTCGACGATCGCGATGGCCCGCGCCTACCCGGCGTCGCGGTTCATCGGCTACGACTACCACCCACCCTCCATCGCGGCGGCCTCGAAGGCGGCGGCCGAGGCCGGCGTCGGTGACCGCGCGGCCTTCGAGATCGCCGAGGCCGATGGCTTGCCTGGCGACGACTTCGACCTGATCTGCCTCTTCGACTGCTTCCACGACATGGGCGACCCCGTCAAGGTGGCGGCCCACCTCCGCGAGAAGCTGGCCGACGAGGGGACGATGCTGCTCGTCGAGCCCATGGCCGGCGACGAGCTGACCGACAACCTGCACCCGGTCGGTCGGCTGGCCTACGCGGTCTCCACCGTCGTGTGCACCCCGAGCTCGCTCGCCCAACCGGGTGGGATGAGCCTGGGGGGCCAAGCCGGTCAGGCGCGGCTCACCGAGGTGCTCGACCAGGGCGGCTTCGACCACGTCCGACGCGTCGCGACCACCCCGTTCAACCTGGTGCTCGAGGTCCGACCGTGAACGGAAGTGAGGAGCCGACGATGACCACGAGCATGCGCGATGCCGTGGTGCTGGGTGCTGGCATGGCCGGGCTGAGCATCGCCCAAGCGCTCAGCGAGCACGTCGAGCAGGTCACCGTGGTCGACCGCGACCACCTCGACGACCGTGCCGAGCCCCGCCGTGGGGTCCCCCAGGGCCGGCACGTGCACGTGCTCCAGCTACGGGGCCTGGACGCCCTCGAGGGCCTGTTCCCCGGGCTGGGGCAGCAACTGGTCGCCGACGGTGCATCAGCCGCGGACTGGAGCCGTCGCGGGCGCTTCGTGCTGGGAGGCCACCGCCTCGCCCGCGGCGGGCTCGGGCGGGAGTGGATCATCGCCAGCCGACCGTTGCTCGAGCGGCAGCTCTTCAGCCGCGTCGCCGCCAACGCGAACGTGGTGTTCCTGGGCGACCACGACGTGCTCGGGCCGATCACCACCGCCGGCAACCAACGGATCACCGGCGTACGGGTCCGATCGCGCACGGACGGGGCCAAGG
>JBKGZF010000387.1:0-2935 GCA_046545715.1 Nitriliruptoraceae bacterium
CCCCCACCCACCCTCGAAGAGCCGAGGTCGCACCCGCTCAGCCGCCGTCGGGCCCCAGCTCGCTGGCGACCTACATCGCGACCGCACGATCGAACGCCCGCGCCGAGCTCGCGCAGCGACCAGCCCGCCAGCCCGCGCTCGCGCGCGAGCTCCCACGCGGCCGCGAGGATCTGCTGGCGGGTCTGCTCGTGCCGCCGTGCCCGTCGGTCCTCGATCGATACACCTTCTGTCTGTGCGACACCTGCTACGACACGCCTGCTGTGCCCGGAGCCACGACATCCTAACATAGTTAGGAAAACCTATTGCCATTCACGACCGGTCCGGGTATACCTCGACCGGGAGCCGAGACGAGCGACCGTGACCTCCACCACCACCGACGTCGACGAGCTCACGCGCATCGCACGCGGCGCGGAGGCCTGGCGCCTCGCGACCGCGGCCTACGACGCGCTGCTCGAGCTGCTGACCTCGCTCCTTGCTGAGGAGTGGGAGCAGCCCACGGTCTGCCAGCCGTGGACGGTCGCCGACACCGTGCGCCACCTGCTCGGCGCGGCACAGGCGCACGCCTCGATCCCCGAGTTCCTGCGCCAGCAGACCTGGGCCCTGCGCCACAAGGGCGAGTTCGATGACAACGCCCTCGACGCCTGGACCGGCCTCCATGTCCGCAGGCACGCCGAACTAGGTCCTCAGCATCTGCTCGAGCGGCTGCGTGAGACCGCACCTCGCGCGGTGCACGCCCGCTCGCGCTTCCCGGCGCTACTGGGTCGCATCGCGGTCCCGGTCGACGCAACCGGCAACACCGCTGCTGGTAGCCCCGCGAAGGTCACCCTCGGTGAGCTCAACACCGTGATCTTCACCCGCGATACCTGGTTGCACCGCATCGACATCGCTCGGGCCATCGGGCGTGAGCCCGACCTCGACAGGCACGTCGACGGCCGGATCATCGAGGACGTGGTCATCGAGTGGGCGCAACGCCACCGGACCCCGTTCCGCCTGACCTTGACCGGCGAGGCCGGCGGCACCTACACCCACGGCAGTGACGGTCCGCTCATCGAGCTCGACGCGGTGGAGTTCGCCTGGATCCTCTCGGGACGTGGTGAACCAGCGCCGGACTCCTCCGCCGCGGAGCTGCTGACCACGCGCCTGCTGTTCTGAGCGTTCTGAGGCTGACCTGGGGATGATCGCCTACCTGGCGGCCGACGGCTTCGAGCACGAGCTCGACGAGGAGCTCGCCCGAGCCGGTGTCGTCGTGCGTTGCCACCACGGTCGGCTACGGGTCGCCGAGGGCCCGCCCGTCCATGCCGCCTGGGCGCTCAACATCTGGTGGGATGCGGAGCGGATCGCGGTGAGCTCGATCGGTGAGGCCGCGAAGGCCTTGCGTCGCCGCCAGCGCAACTGGGCGGTGTACGCCCCCGAACACCGCGGCCGGGCGCAGCTGATCGCCGACAAGCTGCCCTACGTCGCCGCACGACCCCTCGAGCTCGGCGAGGTGGCGCCCGACGCACCGTTGGGATCATGGACGCTGCTCGAGCGCGACCTGGTGCTCGCTGCTGCCGACTGCTCCAACCCCTTTCCCAACGGCGAGCCGCGGTTCGTCGAGGACCGCGTCGGGCCACCGAGCCGCGCCTACCTCAAGCTGTGGGAGGCCTTCGCGCGGCTGCGTCGCCAACCCGGGCCAGGTCAGCGCTGCCTGGATCTCGGCGCGGCACCCGGCGGTTGGACGTGGCTGCTGGCCCGTACGGGCGCCGAGGTCACCGCGGTCGACCGGGCACCGCTCGCCACCGAGGTCGAGCAGCTTGCGAACGTGACCTGGCAGCAAGGCTCCGCGTTCGGCCTCGACCCGGTCGAGGTGGGCCCCGTCGACTGGTGGTGCAGCGACATCGTCGCCTACCCGCCTCGGCTGCTGGAGCTCGTCCAACGTTGGCTCGACGCCGGCCAGGTCCGCAACCTCATCTGCACGGTCAAGTTCCAAGGCGCGACCGATCACGACACCGCCGCACGGTTCGCCGCCCTCCCCGGTGCGCAGCTGTTCCACCTCTCACAGAACAAGCACGAGCTGACCTGCGTCGTGCTCGACGCCGCCTGACCTTGGCCCTGTCAGACCCCAGCACCGAAGCAACACACCTGACCACCTCCCCACCCATGACCGTGGCCGGGCGAGCTGGACGCGGTCACCTCGCCAGCGTCCGGTCGAGGAACGCGACGATGTCGGCGGTGACCTCGTCCCGGTTGGTCTCATTGAGCAACTCGTGGCGCGCTTCGGGATACAGCTTGACCTCCACCTCGGACAGGCCGGCCTGCCGATACTGCTCAGCCAACGCCTCGACCGCGGCACCACCCTGGGCGAGTGGATCGTCCAAGCCGGACACGATGAGGATCGGCAGGTCAGCGCGGATGGCGGCGACGCGCTCGGCATCGGCCGCCGCGGCGAGGGTGTCGATGTCGGGCAGTGGTGGCGCCTCCCAGCCGCAGGCCGGATCGGCCACGTAGGCGTCGACCTCGGCCTCGTCCCGACTCAGCCACTCGAAGCCCGTGCGGTGCTCGAAGGGCTGGTTGAACGCGCTGAGATCGGCTGGCTCGTCGGCGTCCAGCACAGGAACGAGCCAGCCCACGTGCGTGCTGCCCGACAACACCACCGCGTCGACCTCCTCGGCGTGGTCGAGCAGGTACTGCTGGGCCGCGAACGACCCCATGCTGTGCCCGAACAGCCCCAGCGGCAGCTCCGGCTCGTCCTCTCGGATGCGGGTGACCAACCGGCCGAGGTCGTCGACCCATCCCGGCCAGCCATCCGGGCCCCACTGGCCGTAGCCGTTGACCGCGCTACGACCGGAGCCACGTGCGTCGGCGGCATAGACGAGGTAGCCGGCGTTGGTCAGCGCCTCGGCGAAGCGGCGGTAACGCCCGGCATGCTCGGCCATCCCGTGCTGAACCTGCACCA
>JBKGZF010000388.1:0-2922 GCA_046545715.1 Nitriliruptoraceae bacterium
GCACCGACCACCAGCACCACCGGCTCGCCGGCCAGGGGGTGGTCGCCGAGCTCCGCCTCCGCCTCGCCGTCCAGCCCGAGCGCCCACACGCCGCGCTCCCCCAGCGATGCCAGCGCGCGGTTGAGGTTGGCGACCACCGCGACGGGCAGGTGGGCGAACGCTCCCGCCGCCGCCTTCTCCGCCGCGGGGGTCACGCTGGCGGCCCGGCGTGAGGGCAGCACCAGCCCATGGGCGCCGACGGCTTCGGCGGTGCGAGCGATGGAACCGAGGTTGTGGGGGTCGGTCACGTGGTCCAGCGCCACCAGCAACGGCGCCTCACCACGGGCGGCCGCACGGTCGACCAGCGCATCCACCCCGACCGTGGGCAGGGCCGGCGCCCAGGCGACCACGCCCTGGTGCACCAGCCCATCAGCCACGCGATCGAGCTCAGCGCGGTCCTCCACCCGGCTCAGCGCGACACCCCGTTCCGCGGCCAGCCGCGCGATCTCGTCGAGCACCTCGCTGGCGTCGCTGCCGGCGGCCAGCACCACCTCGGTGACCGGCTGCTCCGAACGCAGCAGCTCGCGCACCGGCTGGCGGCCAGCCACCAGCCGCGCTCGCGTCGGATCCCCACGCCCTGCTGAGCGGCCGCTCACCCGACCGCCAGCTCACGATCCTCCGTCGAGGTGGAGGCGCCGCCCGTCGGCGCGGCGTACCAGCGTGGCCCCTCGGGCCGGTCCTCGACCACCACCCCGGCGGCGGTCAGCTGGTCGCGGATCGCGTCGGCGGTGGCGAAGTCGCGCTCGGCACGGGCCTGCTGGCGCCGCTCCAGCAGGTGCTCGACGAGCGGGGCGACCTGGCGCTCGACCGCGGCGGCCTGCGCCAGTGCGTCGTCCATCGCCAGGCCCAGCACGTCGTCGCCGGCGTGGCGCAAGGTGTCGGCCAGCGCAGCGACGGTGGCGCGCGCGTCGGGGTCGCCGGACTCTGCGGCCGGCAGCGTCTCGTTGCCGGCGGTGACCAGCTCGTGCAGGGCGGCTACCGCGGCGGGCGCGTTGAGGTCGTCGTCCATGGCCCGGTGGAACTCAGCGAGGTAGCGATCGGCCGCGGCCGGGTCGCCCTTGACCTCCTCGTCACCCAGGGCCCGGTCCGCCGAGCGCAGGAAGGTCGTGAAGCGCTGGTGGGTGGTGGTCGCGTCGGTGAGCCGCTCCGTCTCGAAGATCAGCGGCGTCCGGTGTTGGGCGGAGAGGTACCACAGCCGCAGCGGGCCGGCGCCCCACTGCTGCACGGCCTCCTCGAGCCCGACGACGTTGCCGACCGACTTCGACATCTTGTCGTCGCCCATCTGGACCATGCCGTTGTGGACCCAGGTGCGGGCGAAGGGGGTGCCGTGGGCGGCCTCGTGCTGGGCGATCTCGTTCTCGTGGTGGGGGAAGACCAGGTCCAGCCCGCCGCCGTGGATGTCGAACCCGCCGCCGAGGTGCTTGGCGGCCATCGCCGAGCACTCGATGTGCCAGCCGGGCCGTCCCGGCCCCCACGGTGACGGCCACGCCGGCTCACCCTGCTTGGCGGTCTTCCACATCGCGAAGTCGAGCGGGTCCTCCTTGCTCTCGGCGTCGACGACGTCGTCGCCCTGCTGCATCTGGTCGACCTGGCGGCGCGAGAGCTTGCCGTAGTCCTCGAAGGTGCGCACGCGGAAGAACACGTTGCCGTCGACCTCGTAGGCCTTGCCCTGGTCGAGCAGATCGCCGATCAGCGCCTGCATCTCGAGTAGGTGACCGGTCGCCAGCGGCTGCACGTCCGGCGGCAGCACGCCGAGGGCGTCCATCGTGCGGTTCCACGCGCGGGTGAAGCGGGTGGCGACCACCGCCGCCTCGCTGCGCTCGCGACGCGCCCGCAGGATGATCTTGTCGTCGATGTCGGTGACGTTCTGCACGAACGTGGTCGAGTAGCCGGTGGCGATCAGGTAGCGGCGCAGGACGTCGAAGACGACCGCCGCTCGCCCGTGACCGACGTGCGCGTCGCCCTGCACGGTCGGCCCGCAGACGTAGAGGCTGGCCTTGCCCTCGTCGCGGGGCACGAACAGCTGCTTCTGACGGGTGAGCGTGTCGTAGAGCATCAAGGACATCGGGGACCACCACGACAGGGGACGGGACGCCGGACGGACGCGGGGACGGCGGACGCCGGACGGACGCTGGAAGGGATGCGGCAACGGCTCCCAGCGTGACCGACGGGACGGTGACGCGGTCTTGCGACAGGCTACCCGCCGGGACGCAGCATCCCCGTGCACCAGGCGGCGATGCCCTCGCCGCTGCCGATGGCGCCCAGCCCGTCGGTGGTGGTGAACTTCACCGACACCGCTGCGAGGTCGAGGTGGCACGTCGTGGCCAGCCGCTGGCGCATCGCCTCGCGGTGGGGTCCCAGCCGGGGCCGCTGTGCGACCACGGTCAGATCGAGGCTGACCGGGACCCACCCGGCGGCGGCCACGTCGGCGACCACCTCGGCGAGCAGGTGCATCGAGTCGGCACCGGCGTGCTCGTCCAAGTCGGTGCCGAACCGGCTGCCCAGGTCACCGAGGGCGGCGGCGCCGAGCAGCGCGTCGGCCACCGCATGCGCGGCGACGTCCCCGTCGGAGTGCCCCGCCAACCCGGGGGCACCGGCCACCTCGACGCCGCACAGCAGCAGCGGCCGCTCCGGGTCGTCACCGAAACGGTGGACGTCGAGCCCGCTGCCGACCCGCCCCGTCATCGCGCACCGCGGGAGGTGGGTGTGCCGGAGCTGGAGACGTCGCCCGAAGGAACCGCACCGGCCAGCGCTTCGGCGACCGCCAGGTCGCTGGCGTGGGTGACCTTGCGGCCCCAGGCCGAGCCGGGCACGACCAACACCCGGCCATCGAGCCGGCCCTCGGCCACCACGAATCCGGCCGTGATCGGCTCCTCCTTGCCG
>JBKGZF010000389.1:0-2909 GCA_046545715.1 Nitriliruptoraceae bacterium
GCAGGTCCGCAGCCCACGCGCTACCGCGGGCACGACGTCGTTGTCGACCCGGTCGCCCACGTAGAGCACGTGCCCAGCGTCCTCGACGCCGGTGAGCTCGAGCACCGCGTCGAAGAAGGCGGGATCGGGCTTCTCACAGCCGAGCTCATGGGAGGTGCGCACCGCATCGCAGGGCAGCTCGAGCGCTTCGAGCTGGCGACGGCGCACCGCCGGCTGGTTGCCCGCGAGCACGATGGTCATGCCCTGCTGCGCGAGCTCCTCGAGGCACGGCCGGGCGTCGGGGTAGAGATCGGACTCCTCGAAGCCGCCGTAGCGACGCTCGTGCTCGTCGACGAGGTCCTCCCAGTCGACGTTGGCCGCTACGTGGGGGAACACCGCCCGGTCGTCCTGGCCCTGCACGATCGCGGCACCGAAGACGGCACCCAGTGATAGAGGCGACACCCCGAGCAGATCCGCCCAGATGGCAAAGACGCGGGTCTCGTCGATCAGCACCTCACCGACGTCGAACACGACCGCCGTCGGAGCGGGGCCGGCAAGGCCGGACACGTCGCGTGGGTCCTCGCTCACCGCGCCTCCCGAGCACCGTCGCGCACCGCGAGGGAGACCAGACGCTCGCACAGCTCAGCGAAGCCGAGGTCGGCGGCGTCGGCCGCCAGCGGGCTCAACGAGGTCTCGGTCAGCCCCGGACAGGTGTCGAGCTCCAGCAGCCACGGACGTCCGTCCGGGTCGACGATGAGGTCAGCGCGTGAGACGTGCCGTGCCCCGACGGCCTCGACGGCGGTCAGGGCCGTGCGCTCGCAGGCCTGCCGGACGGCAGCGTCCAAGCGGGCCGGCGCGTGGAACTCCGTGGCGCCGGCCGTGTAACGCGCCGCGAAGTCGTAGGCGCCCTCCTTGGGGTGGATCTCCACGGCCGGCAGGGGCTCGCCATCGAGCACGGTCACCGCGATCTCCGTGCCGTGGACGAAACGCTCGATCAGCACCGAATCCGCGTAGCTGAGCGCCCCCACGATCGCTTCGGGCAGCCGTGACGGCTCGTCGACGATGCTCAGGCCCAGCGCCGAGCCGCCCGTCGCGGGCTTGACGACCAGCGGTGAGCCGAGCGCCTCGGCCACGTGGTCGACCGCAGCCGAGGCGCCCAGCTCACGGAAGGCCTGCTGGCTGAGCGTGACCCGGTCGGGGACGTCGAGACCGGCCCGCGCGTAGAGCCCCTGGGCGATGGGCTTGTTCCAGGCCAGCGACGAGGCGAGCACGTCCGGGCCGGTGTAGGGCAGGCCGATCAGCTCCAGCAGCGACTGGATCGTGCCGTCCTCGCCCGCGGCGCCGTGCAGCGTGAGGAAGGCGAGATCGAACCCACCGCCCTCCAAGGTGTGGACCAACCGGTGGTCGAGGTCCAGCCGGGTCACCTGGTAACCGCGGTCGTCCAGCGCGTCGGCGACGCGTCGCCCCGAGCGCAGGCTCACCTCGCGCTCGAGGGAGATGCCACCGGAGAGGACGGCGACGGAGGTCGGCTCGGACATCGGTTGCTCCTGGACGTCGAGGTGGTGCGGGCGGGACGTGGGTGCGGCCTCAGCCCCCGCGGTTGCCGCTGGGGGGCTCTGGACGCGGCCGGGCGGGTGGCGCGTCGTCACCGAAGACGGCACGGACGAGCTCGAGCTCCTCGTGCAGCAGCTCGCCGAGCCGTCCCACGCCCTCGCCGATGCGTGCCACCTCGGGATAGCTGAAGCACAGCCGGGCCTGCTGGCCACCGGCACCATCGGCGTAGAAGCCGCGGCCAGGCACGTAGGCGACACGGTGGTGGACGGCCTTGGCCAGCAGATCGGAGGTGTCGATGCCGTCCGGGACGGTCAGCCACACGTAGAAGGCGCCGGCCGGGACCGTCCAGGAGACCCCGTCGGGCATGTGCTCGTCGAGGGCCTCGAGCATGACCTCGGCCTTCTCGCGGTAGACCTGGGTGAAGCGCTTGATCTGCTCGCGCCACGGCTGAGAGGTCAGCCAGCCCTCGACGATCATCTGGGTGAGGTTGGATGGGCAGAGGTCTGCCGCCTCGCGCAGCAGCACGAGCTTGTCGCGCAGCGCGGCCGGCGCCGCGATCCACCCGGTGCGCAGCCCCGGCGCGATGGTCTTGGAGACGGTGCCGACGTAGATGACGCGCTCGGGCACCAGCTCGCACAAGGAGGGGTAGGTGCGGCCGGCGAAGTCGAGCAGCCCGTAGGGGTTGTCCTCGAGGATCAGCAGGTCGTGCTCCTCGGCGAGCGCGGCAAGCCGGTGGCGCCGCTCGACCGCCAGCGAGACGCCGGCCGGGTTCTGATGGTTGGGGATCGTGTAGAGCAGCTTCGGTCGGCGGCCCTCCGCGCTGATGCGGGCGAGCTCCTCCTCGAGCAGGTCGATGCGCAGGCCCTCGGCGTCCATGGTCACGTGGCGGACCTCGGCCTGGTGGCTGGCGAACGCGCCGAGCGCCCCGACGTAGGTGGGGCCCTCGGCCAGGACGATGTCGCCGGGGTCCACCAGGCACTTGGCGATCAGCTCGAGCGCCTGCTGCCCGCCGACGGTGACGATGAGGTCGTCGGTGTGGGCGGGGACCCCCTCGTGGTGCATCACCTCGACGAGCAGCTCGCGCAGTTGCTCACGTCCCTGGCCGCCGCCGTACTGCAGCGCGGTGGCACCGTCATCGCGGATCACCCGAGCGGCGACCTGCTCGAGCGCCTCCATGTCGAGCACCGAGGTATCGGGCATGCCTCCTGCGAAGGAGACCACCTCCGGGCGCGACGCGACGGCGAACAGGGCACGGATCTCCGAGGCGCGCATGCCCTGGACCCGGGCGGCGTAGCGCTCGAGGTAGGGGTCGGTGTCGAAACGCATTCGGGCCTCCCGTCCGCGCGGGGTTCGGCCGGCGCCGTGCTCGTCGGTCG
>JBKGZF010000390.1:0-2885 GCA_046545715.1 Nitriliruptoraceae bacterium
CTGCTGGAGGAGTTGCCCCGACCCTCCGAGTCCGGGCCCGGTTGGGATGCACAGGTGGCTCACCGGTTCGGACGCTACGCGTTGCGCGTGTGGGTCCCGCTGCTCGAGCGCGAGGCCCTGCACGACCGCCGCTCGGACGGTGAGCGGGCATGACCGACCGTGACCCCACCACCGACGGCCACCGCTTCGACCTCGGCGGCCCGCTACCGCACGGCACGCTCGTGCTGCGCGCATCGGCCGGGACGGGCAAGACCTTCGCGATCGCCGCGCTGGCGACGCGCGCGATCGCTGAGGGTCGCGTCACCCTCCCCGAGCTGTTGATCGTCACCTTCACCCGCGCGGCCACGGCCGAGCTCGGCGACCGCGTACGTCGCCGGCTGGTCGAGGCCGCCGGCCACCTCGAGGCCCGTCTCGCGGGCACCGCGGCACCCACCGACGACCCGGTCCTGCTCGCACTGGAACGCGGGGCCGACGACGCCGAGCTGCACCGTCGCGCCGCCCGGCTGACGACCGCGGTCACTTCGTTCGACGCGGCCACGATCACCACGATCCACAGCTTCTGCCAGCAGGCGCTGCGTGGGGTGGGGCTGTCCGGCGAGGACGCCGACGCCGTCGTCATCGAGGACCAGACCGAGCTCATCGAGCAGGTCGTCAGCGATGCGCTGGTGGCCCGCTTCCACGACACCGGTGGCGCACCGCCCCACCGCGAGGTCGTGGCGGCGGTGCGCGCCGCGGTCGCCGCCCCCGACGCCGTGATCGTCCCGGAGCAGCCACCACATGACGACGATCACCTGCTCGCCGCCGATGACCCGGATGCGCGCGGCCGGCTGATCGCCGACCTCGCCCGTGAGGCGCGCGTCGAGCTCGCACGCCGCAAGCGCGCCGCGGGGCTGCGGTCCCAGGACGATCTGCTCACCGGGCTGCACGCGGCGCTGAGCGACCCGGTGCACGGGCCCCGCGCCGTCGCAGCGCTGCGCGAGCGCTACCGCATCGCCCTGATCGACGAGTTCCAGGACACCGACCCCGTCCAGTGGGCGATCCTCAGCGAGCTGTTCACCCGTGACGGCGCGAGCGATGGCGGCCGGGACGACGGCCGCGCGCTGGTGCTGATCGGCGATCCGAAGCAGGCGATCTACGGCTTCCGCGGCGCGGACGTGCGTGCCTACCTCGACGCCACCGATGCGGCCGGTCAGCTCGCCACGCTCGCCGACAACCACCGCAGCGACCGACGGCTGGTGGCGGCGCTGGACCGGCTGCTCCACGGCACGGTGTACGGCGATCCCCGCATCACCCACGCGCCCTCCAGCTCGCCTCCCCGCCTGCACGGCACCGCGCTCGACGGCCCCCGCGCCGACCCGCTCGAGCTGCGGGTGGTCACCGACACGCCCGACGGACAGAAGCTCGGCAGCGGCACGGCGATGCCCACCCTGATCGCCGACGTCGCCGCCGAGGTCGTGCGCACCCTCGACGAGGTCACCCTCCACGGCCGCTCGGCCGAACCCCGCGACATCGCGGTGCTGACACGGTCCAACGATGACGCCCTCGCGGTGCAGTCGGCGCTGCGCGCGGTCGCGGTGCCCGCGGTGATCAACAGCGTCGGCAGCGTGCTGGAGACCGACGCGGCCCGGCAGTGGCAGCAGCTGCTCGACGCGCTGCAACGCCCGGCGAACCCGGGAACCGCGCGCGCGGCGGCGATCACCGACCTGCTCGGCTGGGACGCGGCGACGCTGGCCGCCGCCGACGACCACGACCTCGACGCGCTGCACGCGGAGCTTCACCGCCTCGCCGGGGTGCTGCAACGACGTGGCGTCGCTGCCCTCCGGCGCGAGCTCGAGCGCACGGGCGCCGCGGCCCGCGTGCTCGCCTCGGTCGACGGCGACCGCCAGCTGACCGATCTCGAGCACGTGGCCGAGCTGCTCCACGGCGCCCAGCTCGACGGTGAGCTCAGTCCGGCCGCGCTCGCCGCCTGGCTGCGCCGACGGGCCGCGGACGCCGCCGAGGGCCTGACCCCTCCCGAGGAGCAGACGCGCCGGCTCGAGTCCGACGCCGACGCCGTGCAGGTGCTGACGATCCACCGCAGCAAGGGGCTGGAGTTCGGCATCGTGCTGGCACCGTTCCTGTGGAAGCAGCCCCCGGGCGTGAGCCCTCCGGTCACCGTCCATCCCGACGCCGGTCGGGTGGTCGACGTCGGGCCCAAGGACCGCAGCGGGTTCGACCACGCCAAGCAGCTCAAGCGCGACGACGACCAAGGTGAGCAGCTGCGGCTGCTCTACGTCGCGCTCACCCGCGCCCGGCACCGCGTGGTCGTCTGGTGGCTGCCGATCGACAGCGCCGGACGCTCGGCGCTCGCCGCCGTGCTGCACGCCCGTGACGAGCACGACCGGGTCCGCAGCGACCAGCTACCGATCGACCGGATCTCGCCGGCGGACTCGGTCACCGCGCTCACCCCCTTGCTCGAGCGCTGCGGCGGCACGCTGAGCCAGGTGCCGCCCTCCCCCGACACCGCGCCGTACGCCTCACGCACCGACGACGCCACGCCGCTCAGCCGCGCGATCATCGACGGTCGGATCGATACGGCCTGGCGACGCTCCTCCTACAGCGGCCTGGTCCGGCTCATCGACCGGTCCGAGGATGCCACCGCCGACGCCGCCACGGATGACCTCGCGGCCGAAGCCGCCGTCACCGACGACGAGCGGCTCGTGGATGCCGGTCCCGTGTCACCGGCCGATGACGACGCCGCGACCCAGGGGGAGCTCGACGGACCAGAGCTGGCCATGGGCACGGTCTGCGGCGGCGCCGATCTCGGCACCATGCTCCACGCGGTCCTCGAGCACGCCGACATGAGCGCAGCTGACCTGCACGGCGAGCTCGCCCACCACCTCGCC
>JBKGZF010000391.1:0-2853 GCA_046545715.1 Nitriliruptoraceae bacterium
TCGGACCACCGGCGGTCAGCCGCAGCTGGTCATCGGTCACCCAGGCGTGGGCCACCTGCTCGGGACCATTGCGTGGCCAGGGTCGGCTGATGTCGAGCTCGGGCAGGTGGCGCGCGAGCGGGTAGGCCCGTGCGTCCGCATCGAGGACCCACAGCTGCGTCCCGCCGTCGGGGCGCGGGTGCTCCAGCACGTGGGCCAGGTCCCGGTCGGGTCCGTCCGGGCGATGCAGGGTCGCCGCGATGCGCTCCGCGGTCGAGTCATCCACCTCGTCGTGGATCAGCAGATGTAGCTCCAAGCTGGGCACGAGTAGCGCCTCGCCGCTGAACCGTCGATCGTCCGGGTCGACCAGCCGCGGCTCGTCGATGCGCAGCGCCGGCTCGCCGGCCACCTCGATGGACTCGGCGTCTTCCAGGTCGTCGGGTGCGATGTTCACCGCGCTCCACCCGACGATGACGCGCGGCGGCTCGGACCGGTCGGGGCACGCGTCCCACAGCCCCGCCTCGGCCACGAGGACCCCAGCTGCGTCCTCACGCTGGCAGGCGCCCTCACCATCGGGTGGGTCGAACGTCGTGGCCTCCCAGTCGTCGGGCACCGCGATCGACCCGCCCGCGCCGACGCGATGCTCCTGCCATCCGGAGGGCACACGCCCGGTCACCTGGTCGGCCACGATCCAGCCCAGTAGCCCCACCACCACGATGGCGGCCAGGACACGGGCCTTGCGCCTGCGTGTTGCCCACGTCGACCGGACGATCCCTTGCGGCCGAGCACTCATGCCTCGTCGACCTCCTCCGCCAGATCGGTCAGGGTCCGCGACCGTTGGAACACCTCGTCGAGCATCCCCTCCGTCAGCCGCCCCGTGAAGGTGTTCTGCTGGCTGACGTGGTAGCTGCCGAGCAGGGTGCGGCCGCCCGGCAGAGCCACCTCGGCACCATGTCCGAACCTCGGCTTGCGACCGTCCCAGCCGGTGTGGGAGAGCAGCGCATCCCAGGCGAAGCCACCCAGGGCGACCGCGACTCGCCACGGCAGCAGCTCGAGCTCGGCGGCCAGGAACGGCGCGCACCTGTCGCGTTCGGCGGTCGTCGGGCGGTTGGCCGGGGGAGCGCAGCGCACCGGGGCGGTGATCCAGGCACCGGTCAGCTCCAGGCCGTCGTCACGCCCCGTCGAGGTGGGCTGGTTGGCGAAGCCGGTGCGGTACAGCGAGGCGTAGAGCCACTCACCGGAGCGATCGCCGGTGAACATCCGACCGGTGCGGTTGGCTCCATGCGCCGCGGGGGCGAGGCCGACGACCACGACCGCGGCGTGGCGATCACCGAAGCCGGGCACGGGGCGACCCCAGTACTCCTCGTCGGCGAAGGCGGCGCGCTTCTCGACCGCGACCTGCTCGCGCCAGGCGACCAGCCGTGGGCAGGCGCGGCACTCGACGACGGCCGCGGCGACCGCGTCCAGGTCCGGGTAGGAGGTGGTCTCGCTCGACATCACCCGGACGGTAGCCGTCGCACGGCGCCCGTCTCGCTCGTTCTGCCGGTCCGCCACCCCCTCGATGTGCGAACCTGTAACGACACGACGACAGACGGACGACAGATCTACGGAGGTGCGTGTGACGACCTGGCAGGTGTGGCTCAGCGGCCTGGGGACCGTCACGGCGATGATGGTGGTGACCTGGGCGGTGAGCGTGGTCCGTCGCGATGCGAGCATCGTCGACCGGGTGTGGGGGATGGGCTTCGTCGTCGCGGCCTGGACCTACGCGCTCGTCGCCGGTGCATGGACGCCGCGCACCTGGCTGGTGCTCGCGCTGGTGACGATCTGGGGTGTGCGCCTGTCGGTCTACATCACCGCGCGCAACTGGGGCGAGGGCGAGGACAAGCGCTACCAGGCCATGCGTGCACGGCGCCCCGAGCGGTTCGCGGTGGCCAGCCTGCCGCGCATCTTCCTGCTGCAGGGGGTGCTCGCGTGGTTGGTGTCGTTGCCGCTGCTCGCTGCCGCGGCCTACGACGCGCCTGCCGGGTTGATCTGGCTGGACTACCTCGCTGCTGTGGCGTGGCTCGTCGGCTTCGTGTTCGAGGCTGGCGGCGACTGGCAGCTCTCGCGCTTCCTGGCCGACCCAGCCAACCGCGGCAAGGTCATGGACCGGGGTCTGTGGCGCTATACCCGCCACCCCAACTACTTCGGCGATTCGGTGGTGTGGTGGTCGCTGTTCCTGCTGGCGCTGTCGACCGGGGCGTGGTGGACCGCGATCGGCCCGCTGCTGATGACCGTGCTCATCGTCAAGGTCTCCGGGGTCGCGCTCACCGACAAGAACATGGCCAGCGGCGGTTCGACCCGCGAGGGCTTCGAGGAGTACGTCGCTCGCACCAACGCGTTCTTCCCGGGCCCGCCCCGTTCGGAACGTGCTGAGCGGTGACGACCGACGCAACGACGAGCCCAAGGTCACCGGGCACGGCCCCTATCCTCGCGCGCATGGATCCAGCGACCGGACGGCTGACGGCCTACAGCCACGGCGCCGGCTGAGCGTGCAAGCTCGGTCCCGGTGACCTGGCGCAGGTCCTGCGCCCCCTGACCCCACCCTCGCACCCCGATCTGATCGTCGGGCACGCGACGGGCGACGACGCGGCCGTATGGCGGCGTCCGGACGGTCGTGCGCTGGTGGCCACCGTCGACGTGTTCACCCCGATCGTGGACGACCCCGTCACCTGGGGCCGGATCGCTGCGGTCAACGCGGCCAGCGACGTCTACGCGATGGGTGCGACGCCGCTGTTCGCGCTGGCGATCGCGATCTGGCCGCGCGAGCAGCTACCGCTGGACGTGCTCGCCGAGGTGCTGCGTGGCGGGCAGGACGCGGCCGCTGCCGGTGGC
>JBKGZF010000392.1:0-2844 GCA_046545715.1 Nitriliruptoraceae bacterium
GGGCTTGGGGGGCGACCGGGGATGTCGCGTGGATCTCGGTGTCCCACTACGACGATGACCATCTTGGTGGGGTCGAGGACGTTGGCACGGCGGTGTCGGGGCTTGAGGCGGTGTATGACCGTGGCGGCGACCGCGATGTCAAGGACACCGTCACCTACCGGGACTACTACGACTGGGTGACCGGGGCCGGGCTGCGCGAGCCGGTCGAGATCGGTGACAGCTTCGAGCTGTGCGGCGGCGAGGTCGAGTTCGATGTGGTCTCGGTCGGCACGGACGGCACCGCGGCCGGTGGTGTGGCGGTCTCGGAGGAGAACGATCGGGGGGTGTGTGTCGAGGTGGTCTACGGCAACTTCGACCTGGCCTCGTGTGGTGATGTGAACCAGGCGGTGGAGGATGCGGTCGCTCCGGTCTACGGGCAGGTCGAGATCGTCAAGGTGTCCCACCACGGTGCGGCCGGGTCCTCCTCGCAGACGTATGTGGACACGCTCGCGCCCGAGGTGGCGATCCTCACCGTCGGATCCAACGGCTACGGCCACCCCGATCCGGCCGTGCTTTCGCGCTGGGAGTCGGCCGGTGCGACGCTGTTTCAGACCGCGACCTCTGACGGCGAGCCTGACGACGGGGATGTGGCTGTCACCGCGTTCAGCGACGGCAGCTTCTCCGTCCACGGTGAGACCGGTGCGGCCTACACCTCCGACGGTGTGGTCGAGGGCGCGACCCCCGACCCGCAGCCGCTCGAGCCGGGCTGTGCCGACGCACCGGCAGGCCGGTTCGCTGACGTGTCCGGCCCCCACCAGGCCGGGATCGACTGCATCGGCTGGTGGGGTGTCACCCAGGGGGTCGGCGGCGGGGAGTACGACCCGGCCGGGGATGTGCAGCGCGGCCAGATGGCGACCTTCATCGCGGGCACCCTCGAGCTCACCGGCGGCAGCCTGCCCAGCTCGCCTGCGGATGCGTTTAGCGACGATGACGGCACCACCCACGAACCGGCGATCAACCAGCTCGCCGCACTCGATGTCATCGGCGGGGTGGGCGACGGCCGCTACGCGCCGACCCGCAGCGTGACCCGCGGGCAGATGGCGACGTTCCTGGCCGCAGCGTGGGAAGCACGCATCGGCTCCGCACTTCCGGCCGGAGGTGACTTCTTCACCGACGATGACGGCTCCACCCACCAGGCCAACATCAACGCGGTCGCCGCGGCCGGGCTGACCGGCGGGACCGGCCCCGGCAGCTACTCGCCCGACGCGGACGTCTCCCGCGCCCAGATGGGCACCTTCCTCGCCCGGCTGCTCGCCAAGATGGTCGCCGACGGCCATGTCGACTACCCGCCCGCCAACCCCGTCCCCATCACCGACCCCGACCCCGAGCCCGGGTGTGCGGACCTCAACAGCGCCGACCTCGACCAACTCCAAGAGATCGTCCACATCGGCCCCGAACGGGCACAAGCCATCATCGATGGGCGACCCTGGTCCTCGGTGGAGGAACTCGACACCCTCGACGGCATCGGCCCCTCCCGACTGCAAGACATCCTCGACCAAGGCATCGCCTGCGTCACCTGACCGGCCCGGGGGCAGCGGCACGGGGCACCGGCTCTGCCCGGCTGTCGCACCCGGCCGCATACTGTCGAGAGACAGGAGGCGCCGATGGGTGAGCCGCTCAGCCCTGACAACCGAGGCCGGCTGCAAGCCCTGGCCCACGACGCCGTGACCGGAGCCATCCGCGAGGTCGACGTGCCCCAGCTCGGCGAGCTCGCGCTCCGTGCCCTCGACGCGCTCGACCGGACACGCCTCCCGCCGGGCGGCCAGCTCTCATCCGGCCGCTGGCGGGTCGAGGGTAGGGACGACCACGGCACACGGTTCCCGGTCGTCGACGGGCTCACGCATCGGGAAGCCGAACAGGTCGTCGCCTGGCTCGAAACCACAGGACACGGACAGACCTACCAAATCGTCCCCAGCGACGACCCCGAGCGGTGGGGACTGTCACGGATCGAACCCGTCGAGGTAGAGGTCGTCGACGCCGACCGCTACCTGCTGCGGGTCACCTTCGAGCCAGGGGGCTTCGTGCGCGAGGTCGACCTGTCCGACGGGCTGTGGGGTGCGGCGTTCGAGACGGTCCGCGACCCCGATGTGTTCGCCCAGGTCTCCGTCGATCCCGACGCGGGGACGATCGTGTGGCCCAACGGCGCCGACTGGAGCTCCGTAGACCTGGTCCTGCGCTCGCGCCACCCGACGAACTGGATGCGCATCATCCGTGCGCTCGCCGAGGCCATCGACACGCTCGCACCGGCGGTCGCCACCACCGAGACGACCGTGTCGTGGCTCCTGAGCCCCCAGCCGGCCCTGGACGGCCGCCGACCCATCGACGCCACCCACGACAGCGACCACCAACAGGTCGTGACCTTGGCACGGCAAGCCGCCCCCGCCATGGCCGAGAACGGCCGAGACCAGTGAACGACCAATCCGTCTCGGCATCCCACGGCGAGAGCACCCCGTACAGCGCGGGCGCATGCAACAGCGATCGTTGCCCTGTTCGCCAACGCGGTTCTACGCGCCGAGGACCGCATCGCGGCCGGCCTTATTGCGCGGCCGGCCGAGTAGCTGCAACGACGCGAGTTCAACGGGTGGCTGCAACGGGCGGTGGTTACTGACCGCTGAACCGCACCGAAGTCCCCGCTTCGGGGTGCGACACGAGGTCGCACGAGTTGAGTGGATACATCGATTGGAGGTCGACGATGTCGAAGATGTAGCCCAGGTCCGTGTTCGATGGCCTGTCCCCAGCCTGACGTGCGCCGCTGGTAACGGCGGGGTGCGAAGCTCAGGCGGTCAAGCCCAAGGGCTGCTGTTC
>JBKGZF010000393.1:0-2815 GCA_046545715.1 Nitriliruptoraceae bacterium
GAAGTTCGGCTCGAAGTCGATGGTGCCCTCGATGTCCTGGCGGGTCACCAGGGCGCGCTCGGTCGCCGCGGTCTCCATGCCCTCCTCGGTGCCGAGCCAGTCGATCAGCCGCTGAGCGGCCTCCGGGTTCTCCGCGTCCTCGAAGATGAACGCGACGTCGAGGTCGAAGCCGACACCCTCCTCGGGGATCACGTACTCCATCGGGAAGCCCTCGTCGATGCGGTCGAAGACGGCCTGGTCCCAGGTGATGCCGACCGCGTACTCACCGCGCGCGACCTTCTCGGCCGGGGCGGTACCGGACTGGTCGTACTCGCCGACGTTCTCGTCGAGCTGCTCGAGGTACTCCCAGGCCTCGTCCTCGCCCATGATCTGGATCAGCGAGGCGAGCACCAGGTAGGCGGTGCCGGACTCCCGGGGGTCGGGCATGACGATCTCGCCCTCGTACTGCTCGTCGAGCAGGTCATCCCAGCTCTGCGGGGTATCCAGGTCCAGCTCGTCCATCAGGTCGGTGTTCACACCGATGATGTTGAACCAGTACGACCAGCCGTACCAGGTGCCGTCATCGCTGACGAACTCGTCGTCGATGTCGTCCCACTCGGGCGAGTCGTAGCTGGTGAGCAACCCGTCGTTCTCGAGCTCGAGGGCGCCGGAGTGGGTCATGCCCCACATCATGTCCGCGCCGATGTCGGGGGCCTCGGCCTGCACGCGGCTGAGCGCCTCCCCGCTGGACATCCGCAGGAACTCGATGTCGAGGTCGGTCGCCTCCTCGGCGGCCTCGACGAAGCCTTGCATCTCGTCCTCGTCGTTGTGGGTGTAGATGCTCAGGCTGTCATCCTCACCACTGCAACCCACGCTGATGGCTGCGAGGGCCACGAGGGCCCCGAGCTTGACGCTGACACGCATGTCCTGCTGCTCCTTTTCGGGTCGGTTTCGGGCCGGATCACTGCGGGGACCGACACCTCCCCCTTTACGGTGGCGGTCGCTCCGACCGGGCTCGCGTGGTCCGCCATCGCCTCGATGACGCGCAAGCGTCCAGGTCGATCATGGCAGGTGAGTGAACGTGAGCGCAAATGTCGCATTGTGAGCACTAACGCTCACCGGGTCGCCGAGGTGGCTCGGTGTCCGGGCCCCGCACGCAGCGTGACCTGCGACCAGGACCGCGCCCAGGCCACCGCCTGGAGGCTCGGATCGGGCTCGGTCGGGCGCACCAGCACCCGGTGGGCGATCCCTGCTCGCTCGGCCGCGAGCGCATCGTGGGTGCTGTCGCCGAAGGACACGACGGCGGCGGGCGGGACGCCGAGCTCCTCACAGGCGAGCACGACCGGTTCTGGGTCCGGCTTGCCGTGGGCGACGCGATCCGCCCCGACCACGACGTCGACGGCCTCGGCCACGCCGATGTGTGCCAGGTGACGCCAGGCCCGTTCCTCGGTGTCCGCGGTCACCACCGCCACGCCGTCGGCGAGGGCCGCGCACTCGCGCACGATCGCCTGCACCCCGGGTAGGGGCTGCACCAGGGCATCGACGTCCACCGCTCGGTGCGCCCGTGCCACCCCCCGAGCGATCTCCGCAGCCGGGTCCGTGATCCCGGCCCCGGACAGCACCGGGGTCAGGGCAGCGGTGATCATCGCATCGGTGCCGCCGGCGAGCGCTCCGTCAGGCTCGACCCGGCCGTCGCGCACCCCCAGCGCAGCATGCAGCGGTGAGGCGGGCAGCTCCGGTTGGCGCTCACGCAGCGCATCGACCAGCGCGAACGCCCACGAGCTCCACGGCGCGTGCAGATCGATGAGGGTGCCGTCCTTGTCGAACAGGACGGCACGGGCGGTCAGCCGCCGTCCCGCGACCGTCACCTCGAGCTCCCTGCCCGGGCCCTCCGCCACCACGCACCCCGCCTCGACGACAACAGATTGATCGTACGTGCTCAGATATGAGCACAAGCGCTCATGTTTGCGCAAGTCCGTGCACGGGTGCGCACTCGGCACCATCAAGCAGGCCAGCCTGGCCCGCCGGGCGGTCCCCCGACCCCTCCGGACCGACGGCGCCGGCAGCTACTCGGTCAGCACGGTCACGCCACGCTCCTCGAACGCAGCGATCTGCTCGGCGGTCGCGCCGGGATCGGTCACCAAGGTCTGCACGGCGTCCAACGCGACGGTCGTGGCGAAGGCGCGCCGTCCGAGCTTGTGGCTGTCGGCGACCACGACCACCCGGTTCGAGCGCTCGATCATGTCGCGGGTGGTCGCGGCCTCGTCCTCGTCGAAGGAGGAGGCGCCGGCCTCGGGGTCGATCGCATCGACGCCGACGAAGGCGACGTCGAGGGTCACCTGAGCGAGCATCGAGCCGGCGAGCGGCCCGATGATCTCGTAGGTCTGGGTCCGCACCCGTCCTCCGACCACGACCAGCTTGAACTGCGTGCGCAGCACCAGCTCGGTGGCGATGTTCAGCGCGTTGGTGACCACCGTGGTCGTGTTCGAGGCGTCACGCAGATCGGGGCGGGAGCCCAGGGCCCGTGCCACCTCGGAGGTGGTGGTCCCGCCGTTGAGACCGACGACCTCGCCCGGTGCCACGAGCCCGGCTGCGACCCGCCCGATCTGCTGCTTCTCCGAAGCGAACCGGGCGCTGCGGTAGCGCAGCGGCAGGTCGTAGGCGACCGCGGTGGCCACGATGCCACCGTGGGTGCGGGTCGCCAGGTCCTGCTCAGCGAGCTCCTTGAAATCGCGCCGCACCGTCGCCGGGGAGACGCCGAGCCGCTCCGCCGCGGTCGCGACGTCCAGGCTGCCCTCCTCGGCGCTGTTATTCGTAATTGCCAGCCGCCAGGTGC
>JBKGZF010000394.1:0-2810 GCA_046545715.1 Nitriliruptoraceae bacterium
ATGCTGTGGTGGCAGCCACCGCACTTCTGGGCGCTGGCGATGAAGTACCGCGAGGACTACGCGCGCGCCGGTCTGCCCATGCTGCCGGTGACCTACGGCAACGACGAGGCCACCCGGCAGATCCTGCTCTACAGCTACCTGCTGCTGTCGTTGGTGCTGCTCTACATCGCCGGTGCCTTCGCCGGCTGGCTGTTCACGGTCCCCGCGCTCCTGCTGACCGCGGTGTGGCTGGTGCTCGCCCACGCGCTGCGCCGCGACCGCAGCGTGCAGACAGCGATGCGTCTGTTCCACTACTCGACGATCTACCTGGCGCTGCTGTTCATCGCCGCGGCGGTCGACGCCGCCTTCTGACCCACCCAGCAGGTCGGCGCCCCCGCTCGGAACGCGCCCTGCGGCGTGTGCATCTGGGCTCGTCGGCAGCGGCTGGGGCACACGCGAGGTGGCTGCGGGTGTAGGTGCACCCGCGAGGGGGTCGGGGTCTTGACGGATGCTAAACGCATGTTTAGCATACTGAACATGAGTTCAGCCTCCGCAACCGACGACCGAACCGGTGATGCGACCGGCGACGTGACCGACGACACGGACCCCACGCCGACGGGTGGACCGACCGCCGAGGTGGACCTCACCGCGCGTGCGCGCATCCGCGACGCGGCGCTGCGCTGCTTCGCCGACCGGGGTGTCAAGGCCACCACCGTGCGCACGATCGCCGAGGAGGCGGGCGTGTCACCCGCGCTGGTGATCCACCACTTCGGCAGCAAGCAGCGGCTGCGCGTCGCCTGCGACGAGCACGTCGCCGCCACGATCCGCACACGCAAGCGTGAGGTGATGCAGGCCGGCACCGGCCTCGATCCGATCGCGGCGTTCCGGGCGCAGGGCGAGGGGCCACCGTTGATCGCGTATCTGGCCCGGACGCTCACCGACGGATCGCCACACGTGGCGGAGCTGATCGACGAGATGGTCGCCGACGCCGTGGAGTACATGGCCGAGGGCGAGGCGACCGGCATGCTCCAGCCGAGCGAGGACCCCCATGGCCGTGCGGCCGTGCTGGTGCTGTGGTCGCTGGGTGCGGTGGTCCTCCACGAGCAGGCACAGCGCCTGCTCGGCGTCGACCTGCTCGGCGATCTCAGCGACGCCCGGGCCTACCTCGCGCCAGCGTTCGAGCTGCTCGGCCGCGGTGTGCTGACCGAGCAGGCCTACGCACAGCTCAAGGCTGGCATCGACGGCCTGGCCGCCGAGGAGGAGGCATCGTGACCGACGTCGTCATCCGCACCGAGTCCCTGGTCAAGGACTACGGCAGCACCCGTGCGCTCGAGGGCCTCGACCTCGAGGTCGAGCAGGGCGAGATCTTCGGCTTCCTCGGGCCCAACGGCGCCGGCAAGTCCACCACGATCCGGGTGCTGCTCGACCTGCTGCGCCCGACCGACGGCCACGCCGAGGTCCTCGGCACACCACCGCATCAGGGCGGCCCGGCCCTGCGTGCCCGGCTCGGCTACCTCCCCGGCGAGCTCGCGATGGCCGGCCGCGCCACCGCCGGCGACCTGCTGCGCTACCTGGCGCACCT
Source organism: Nitriliruptoraceae bacterium (assembly GCA_046545715.1). Lineage (GTDB taxonomy): Bacteria > Actinomycetota > Nitriliruptoria > Nitriliruptorales > Nitriliruptoraceae > SKTG01. The sequence goes on from JBKGZF010000394.1 coordinate 1,562, forward strand.
GCGTGGCGGCGTCGGCCGCGACCGCATCACCGTCCTCGCTGAGCGGCTGGCCCTGGACCTCGACCGGCCGATCCGCAGCCTGTCCAAGGGCAACAAGCAGAAGGTCGGGGTGATCCAGGCCTTCATGCACGAGCCCGAGCTGCTGATCCTCGACGAGCCGACCAGCGGCCTCGACCCGCTGCTGCAGCGCGAGTTCCTCGAGATGGCGCGCGAGGCGCAGCACCGCGGCGCGACGGTGTTCATGTCCTCTCACGTGCTCAGCGAGGTGGAGGAGATCGCCGACCGGGTCACGATCGTCCGCGACGGCCGCATCGTCGATCTCGACGACGTGCGCACCCTGCGTCACCACGCCGGACAGCAGGTGGAGCTGAGCTTCGCCGAGCCGGTCGCTGCCGGCGCCTTCACGGGCCTGCCGGGGGTCAGCGAGGTGGAGGTCGACGACCACACGTTGCGCTGCCTGCTCCACGGTGAGCCCGATGCGCTGTTGAAGGCCGCCGCGGGCCATCACGTCACCCGCTGGTCGGCGCAGGACCGCGAGCTCGAGGACCTGTTCCTCGACCACTACCGCATGCCCGTGACCGACGACGGCGACCACGGCGACCATGGCGGCGACGGCGACCACGCTGATGACGACGCCCACCGTGACGACGGCGACGGCGAGGTGGCAGCACCGGCCGCGTCCGGCTCCGTCGACCGGGCACGGCCGGCACGGGACACAGGAAGGGAGCACTGATGGCCGCGCGAAGCACCACCTCGCCATCTGCGGCGGCGCGCACGACCGCGGGCAGCCCGGGCAGCGATCCGGGACAGCACCGCGGGGCTGGTCCGACCGTGCTGCCGTGGCTGCTGCGCCAGCAGCGACGGGCGCTGATCGGCTGGACCATCGCGGTCGCGGCGATCTGTGCCATCTACGTCAGCTTCTACCCCGCGATGGGCGATGCCGGTGAGCTTGAGGCCCTGATCGAGGGCATGCCCGAGGGCGTGGTCGCCGCGCTCGGCTACGACGCGATCGGCTCGGCCCCTGGCTACCTCGAGAGCACCATCTTCGCGCTGCTCGGCCCGATCCTGCTGCTGGTGTTCGCGCTGAGCACCGCGGCCCGGGTGATCGCCGGTGATGAGGAGGCCGGCTCGCTGGAACTCGAGTTCTCCGCGCCGATCAGTCGCCGGTCGGTGCTGCTCCAGCGCTACGCCGCGCTGGTGGTGGGGCTCGCGTGGCTCTGCGTGGTGGTCGCAACGGTGACGGTCGGAC
>JBKGZF010000395.1:0-2780 GCA_046545715.1 Nitriliruptoraceae bacterium
ACTGCGCCCCGACGGGCAGGTAGCAGCGGTTCTGGTCGGTGACGGTGTGCGAGCGTTTGAGCAGCGTCTCCAGATCGCTCGGCTCGGCCTCGCCGCGCTGGGCCTTGGCCAGGATCGCCTCCATCGCACCGGTGCCCAGCTTGCAGGCGTTGCACTGCCCGCAGGACTCCACCGCCAGGAAGTTGACCAGCACGTGCAGCACGTCGACGATGCTCCGCGAGCGGTCGTAGACGATGAAGCCGCCCGAGCCGAGCCCGACGCCCGCCTCCTGCATCCGGTCGAAGCACAGCGGTGTGTCGAGCAGCTCGGGGGTGATCACGGCCGTCGAGACCCCGCTGTAGACCGCCTTGACGTCGCTGGCACCGGCGATGTCCTCGAGCAGGGTGCGCATCGGGGTGCCCAGAGCGAGCTCGTAGACCCCCGGCGAGCCGACGTCGCCGACCACGGTGAACACCATCGTCCCCGGCGAGTCGTCGGTGCCCGCCTCGCGGAACCAGTCGGCGCCGTGGGCCAGGATCCGTGCCACGTGGGAGAGTGTCTCGACGTTGTTGACGATCGTGGGGTTGGGGGCGCTGGTGGTGGCGTACAGGCCGCTCTCGTACGGCTTGACGATGCGCGGCAGCGGCAGGTCGCCCTCGATCACCTCCAGCATTCCCGTCTCCTCCCCGAAGAGGTAGGCGTCGGGCCCGGTGACGATCTCGATGCGCTCCGCACCGGGCCAGCCGGCCTCGCGCACCTCGGCGAGCGCGGCCCGCAGCCGCTCCAACGGGCGGGTGAACCGCTGCTTGATCCCGACATAGGCTGCCTGCGCTCCCGAGGCGTGCAGGGCGATGCACACCCCCTCGAGGAAGGCGTAGGGCTGCTGCTCGAGCAGGGTGCGGTCCTTGTAGGTGCCCGGCTCGCCCTCCGCGGCGTTGGCGACCAGGTAGAGCTCACCACCGGCCTCCGCGGCCGAGGTGCGCACCCCGCGCCACTTGGTCGCCGTCGGGAACCCGGCCCCGCCGCGGCCACGCAGGCCCGCGGCCTCCACCTCGTCGATGACCTCGTCCGGGGACAGCGCGAGCGCATGCTCGAGGCCGGTGCCACCCCCGGCCTCGAGGTGGTCGCCGAGGCTGGCGACGGGGTCGGGCGGGAGCAGGCGGTCGGCATCGCTGCGCACGGTCGCTCCTGATCGGGATGGGACTAGTAGGGGTTCGCGTGCTCGGCGTGGTCCGGATCGAGCTCCTCGGCGTAGCGCTGCGGGAACGAGATGACGTCCGGGTCACCGTCGGAGACGAACCGGCGGTAGGAGCCGTCCGCATCGAGCTGCTCGAGCCAGAACGCCGAGCCGAAGTCCGGCTCGCCGCCGTCCCAGGAGGGTGAGGTGCGGATGCGGGGGATCGCAAGCGCGTCGAAGTCCGCAGCGAACGGCGAGGACGCCGGTCCGGAGCCAACCAGCAGGACACCCTCGTGGAGGTAGTCGCCGATCTCCGCGCTGCCCTCGGCGGCGAGCTCCTCGTGCTCGGGGTGCTGACCCAGCGGCAGGGACAGCGTCACCACCTCGGCATCGGGGACGATCCGCTGGATCTCGACCACGTTGCGGGCCAGCTCCTCCTGCACCTCGTCCGCTGACAGCTTGGAGAGGTTGGGGTGGGTGTGGGTGTGGTTGCCGAGCTCCATGCCCAGCTCATGGAGGTGGGCGAGGATGTCGGGCCCATCGCTGCCACCGCCGAACAGCGAGCTGGTGATCACGTACAGCGAGGCGCGAGGTTCCACCTCGTCGTAGTCCTCTGCCACCTCGACCAGGATGCCGATCGCGCTGTCGGGATCGAGCTCGCCGTCGTCGGTCAGCGCAGCCTGCTCACGGGTCGAGTCGTCGAAGGTCAGCGCCACCGGCGAGCGTCCGGCAGGCACGTCGACCTCCCCGCGGGCGAGGTCCTTGAGCAGCACCGGTGAGTAGCCGTTCTCGAACAGCCAGGTGAGCTCGTCGCGGAACTCCTCGGGGGTGAGGTCGTAGTCACCGCCGCCGTCCTCGAGCAGTCGGTGGTACATCAGCACCGGCACCTGGCCGAGCTCGTCCGCATCGACCTCGGCGGGATCGACCGCGGGGGAAGGGGGGCCGTCCCCGTCGTCGGCCTGGTCCTCGTCGGCCTGGTCCTCGTCGGGCTGGTCGGGGTCAGGATCGTCGGTATCGACCGGGTCGGCCTCGGGCTCCTCCGCCTCCTCCGGTCGCTCGTCGGCCGGCTCGGCGCCGCCTGCGCAGCCAGCGAGCACGACCATGCCCGCCGTGATCGCGGCGAGGATGCGCACGCGCGGTCGCCACCGAGGTGCGAGGGCGCCACAGGTGACCCTGCCCCTCGCGCGCTGTGCGTCCATGTCCTGCCCGATGCGTCCCGACGGTGGTGACCCGGTACCGGGCGCACGCTACCGTCCGGGTTCGCGGTCATCGGGGGGCCGACCGCCTGGCGGACGACCACCTCCCCGACGGCGGCCCGGCCACCCGGCACGCCAGCGATCACCGACAGCGTTGGCCAGAGCTCGGGCCCGGCGCCGCGGTCCGCTGACCGCTGCGCCTACCACGATCGCCACGGCGATCCCTCACCGTGGAGCCGTAGTTGCGCCCGATCTCGACCCACCTGCTGCGCGCCGCGACGCTCGGCGCCGTGGCCATCGCCCTGCTCGCGGGGTGCTCAGAGCCTGAGCCCGAGCGTGAGCTCGGCTTCTCCGGGCCGGAGGACGGCGCCCTGCTCAACGCCGAGGACCTCGAGGACCTGGCGGTCGAGGTCACCGCGACCTGGGAC
>JBKGZF010000396.1:0-2772 GCA_046545715.1 Nitriliruptoraceae bacterium
GGGTTGCCGGTCGCGAGGTTGACGAACAGCGCGGGGTAGGCGTTCCAGGTGGGGAAGCTCGCGCAGGTGACCACCACCGCCGGGCCCCGCGGCAGCAGGTGGTAGGCCTTGTCGAGCGTCACCTCGGTGCGGCCGAAGTCGCGCTGCCAGCGGCCGGTGGTCGGCACCCGCGACATCGCCTCGGCGGCGTAGGCGATCGCCTCGATGCCACGGTCCAGGGCGTTGACACCGCTGCCCACGCAGCTCATCGAGAAGCTCTGGCCCGTGGTGTGCTGGTTGGCGTGGGCGATCTCGAACCACCGCTCGTAGAGCCGCCAGACCATCTCCAGGCACAGATCGACCCGCTGGTCGGGCTCGAGGGCGGCCCATGCCCCGCTGGCCTGGCGTGCCGCGGCGAAGGCGGTCGGTGCGTCGGTGGCCGGGTAGGTGACCTCCAGCGGCCGCAGGGTGAACGGCGAGGTCTCGGCCGCGGTCAGCTCGCCGATGGCGGGCTGGTCGAGCTCGACCCGACCGCCGAGGTGGGACTCGAACCCCTTGTGCGCGGTCTCGATCGCCGCCTGGGTGTCGGGATCGCGGCCGGGTCGGTCCGGGAACGGGCTGAAGTGCTCGCGGGTTCGGCAGGCATGGACCGCGCGCTCGAGCAGCTCGCCGTGCTTCATCCTCGTCCCTCCACGTGGATCGTCGGCCGCAGGTGCTGAAGCCGGGCGGCAGCGCAGAACGATACTAGAAGCGAAGTTAGGTCACGTCCACCCGGGCCGGCACCGGCTGGACGAGGCTGCGCTCCCGAGCGGTCACCGGCTCCCCTACGCGCCGCGAGTACGCTCCGCCGGACGGACGAGGGACCCGTGAGCCCGTGCGAGGTTGTGGCGTGACCCTGGCGATGTTCGACCACGACGGTGAGCGCTACCTCGCCCAGCCGTGCACCGCGGGTCCATGGGACCCCGACCATGCGCACGGCGGCGCCGTCGCGGCCCTGCTGGCCCACCTCACCCAGGCCGTGGCGACCCCGATCCCGATGCACCCGGCGCGGCTGACCGTCGAGCTGCTGCGTCCGGTGACCCGGGTACCGCTGACGGCCACCTCCCGGCTGCGCCGCGGGGGCCGTCGGGTCCATCAGGTCGAGGTCGTGCTCTGCGACGAACAGGGGCGCGAGGTCGCCAGCGGCTCACTGCTCTCGATCCGCGACACGACCGTGGACGAGCTTCACGACGCCGGGTCGGCAGCCGACCAGCTGGAGACCGCGGGCCCGCACGAGCCACCCTCGGCGCTGCCGCGCTACACCGGGGACGAGCTGTGGCCGAGCGGCTTCCACGAGGCCGTCGACCTGCGCATCGCCCCCGGGATGCTCGGGCGTCCCGGCGCGGCCGAGGCGTGGGTCGCCCTCGACGCCGAGGTCGTGGCCGGGCAGCCCCCGACGCCGCTGGAGCGGGCGGCGGCAGCCGGCGACTTCGGCAACGGGGTGAGCGCGCCACTGGCGATGGATCGCTTCCTGTTCATCAACCCCGATCTGACCATCGACCTCGACCGGCGGCCGACCGGTCGGTGGGTGGGGATCGATGCGCGATCGGTCGCGCGCCCTGACGGCATCGGCCGGACCCAGACGGCGCTACGTGACCAGAGCGGCTCGATCGGCGTGGCCCTGCAGTCGCTGGTGGTCGACGCGATCTGACCCCTTCGAGTCCGCGGATGCGAGAAACTGGACATATGCCCAGCTTCTCGCATGCACGAGCCCCGTCCCGACCGATCAATCCTCGTCGACGGTGAAGGTCTGCTCGTCGTACTCGACCCGGTCACCGGACTCGGCGTCGAGCTCGAAGACCACCACCCGCCAGTCGCCGGGCGTCCAGTAGGTCTCCTCGAAGCTGAAGGCGGCCCAGTCTCCGAGGCTCCCCCCGGAGGTGTGACCCTCGAGGGTCGGCTCGCTGTCCTCGCCGTGGTAGGCCTCGTACTGCAGGTTGGCCTCGAAGGTGTTCGAGCAGCCGACCACCTCGACGGTCACCGGGCCGGGGCCGGCCTGCTGCCAGCTCTCCTCCTCGGAGCTGGGGAAGCTGATCGAAGCGCCCGGTGACTCGTCGTCGATCGTGTCGCAGTCGGGTTGTGCCTCCTGCGGTGGACGGTGGTCGGGGATGCCGTCACCGTCCTCGTCGCCAGCGTCGGTCTGCTCGTCCTCGGCGCCGTCGTCGGCGTCGTCCGTCGCCTGGGTGTCGACGTCCTCTTCGGCGCTGTCGACGTCCTCGGCCTCGTCGGCCGCATCGACGCCATCGTCGTCGATCGCGACGTCGTCGGCGTCGTCGCCGCCACAGGCCACCAGCAGCAACGCTGCCCCGACCACGAGCATCCGAAGCGCGGCCACCCGCCCGGGGGATGACCCCGGTCCCCGCGCGCCGTTGCGCTCACCGCGGGACAGGCTGGCGGACGCGGCCATGGTGCATCTCCCGTCGCTCGGTGCTGCGGACGTGGACCGCGGCGCCGACCGCACCACGCTCCACGACGACTGTAGACCGTGCGACCACCGAGACCCGGGAACCGTCACCGAGTATCAGCGAGGTGGGAGTAGCGCCGAGGTAACCCCAGCATGCTCGCGAAGGCCTGCTCATGTCTCCTCGCCGCCGTGCCGGCCGCGACGTCACGCCAGGCTGCTGCCGACGGCCTCCTCACGTCACACGAGCACCGGGGAGGGATCGGACGGGCCCGTGGACGCAGTCGTGGGTGGGCTCAGCCGATCCCGATCAGCACCAGGTAGCGGACCTCGTCGCCGAGTTCCGTGAACTC
>JBKGZF010000397.1:0-2765 GCA_046545715.1 Nitriliruptoraceae bacterium
CTGGTCGGCTGCGGAGCGTGCTACGGCACGCTCCGCGGTACGGGTCAACGGGCGGAGGTGCTCGAACTCGCCCAGCAACTCGAGCTTGCGCTCGATGAGCGGCAGCGCGCCGCTCTGAGAGCGATGACAGGCGCAGGCGGCCCGTTGCGCCGCGCGGTCGACCGGGACGCGGCGATCTTCCGCGGTCGGCTCGGTCGGTACGAAGCCGGTGCCGAACTCTGCGTTGAGCGTGACCGCGACGTCCGAGGGCACGAACCAGCCGTAGACCGGGAGGTCCGCGCCGCATGCGGCCAGCAGTGCGGCTTCGGTCGCCCGTTGGTGGTCGGGGTGCCCGGTGATGCCAGACGGGTGGAACACCAGTAGCAGCTCGGGGTGGTGACGCTCGATCGCCACCTGGACCTCAGCGACGAGCTGATCCATAGCCACGTCCGCGAGGTGACCGTCGGGGTGGTCACGCAGCCAGGTCGTCGCAACGCCGAGGCGGCGAGCCGCGCAGGCGAGCTCCGCGGTCCGGCGCTCCGCCAGCTGCGCGTCCGCACCCAACGTGGAGGCCTCACCGCGGGTCAGGGTGAGGAGGGCCATCTCGGCGCCGTGGTGTACGTAGCTGGAGATCAGCCCGCCGAGTCCGAAGGTCTCGTCGTCGGGGTGGGCGCAGACCGCCAACGCCCGGCGGGTCGCGGGCAGTGGATCCCCCCGGTCGCTCACCGGCATCGTCGTCCCCCACGCATGGTCGTCAGAAGGTGACGACGCGGTCGGCCTCGAGGGTCCAGTCGCCGAGCTGTTCCATCGATCCGCGGATCACGCCCTCGACCAGCTGCTTGTCCTCGATGGCGCGCGCGTCCATGCACGTCGCGCAGCAGGCGACCTCGGCGTCCTTGCGCACGATCGAGCGGAGCATGCGGTCGAGGTGGTAGTAGCCGTCGGGCAGTTGCTGGCCTGCGACCGCCGCACCGACCGCGTCACCCATCAAGAACACCCGCACGTCGACCTCGTCGCGTGTCGCGAGCTCACGGGCCAGGCGCAGTGCGTTGAAGGGGAGCTCCGAGCCGTAGGGTGGACCATTGACGATCAGCAGGACGTTCATCTGGTCGGGCACGGTGCACCTCCGGTCGGCTGTCGCAAGATGCTACGTCATTCCAAAATTCCATGCAATGACAGAGCGACGGCCGGAGGTGGCGTGTGGTGAGGACGCGGTCGCCCTAGAGGTGCGATCCGTCGTCTCAGGACGCCCGGCGGGTCGACACGGGCAGGCCGGCTAGCCGCCATTCGGGATAGCCGACCTCCAGACGACGTACCTGGCGGCCCGCCTCACGCAGCTGTGTGACCGCCTCGGGGGCGAGTACGCAGTAGGGGCCGCGGCAGTAGGCGACCACCTCGACGTCGTCGGGCAGCTCATCGAGCCGCTGGGAGAGCTCCTCGAGGGGGATCGACACCGCACCGGCGATGTGGCCCGCCTCGAACTCCTCGCGTGGTCGTACATCGACCACGGTCACCTCGTCACCGGCCGCGATGCGGCGCTTGAGCTCGGCGGGGTCGATCGGCTCGATCGGATCGTGCGCCTCGAAGTGGGTGCGCACCGTCTCGGAGACCTCGCTGAGCTGGGAGCTGGCGACCTCCTGCACCGCCTGCAGCAAACGGCAGACCGAGTCGTCGGCGATGCAGTAGTAGACGTGCTTGCCCTCGCGGCGCACCACGACCAGCCGCGCCTCGCGTAGCACCTTCAGCTGCGCTGACGCCGTGGTCAGCTTCACGTCGACCGCGCGGGCGAGCTCCTCCACGGTGCGCTCGCCCTGGCACAGCAGGTCGAGCAGCTCGAGACGTTTGGGGTGGCCGGTGACCTTGCCCACGCGCGCGAACTGCTCGTAGAGCTGATCCTTGATCTCACGGGGCGACATGCCACTACGCTACGTCACTCCAAAGGATCATGCAATGACGCAGGGTGCAGGAACGTCTCTGGTGTAGGTGAGCGTCGTGGTTCGACGCCCCTCGCCCGGCGGACGAAGGTTGTGACGATGGCCCCGAGCTCTCATGTGCACCCTGCGACCCTGTGGTCGCTCGCGGCTGGCGAGCTCTGCCCCGAGCAGCGCTCTCACGTCCGGTCGCACCTCGCTGCCTGCTCGTGCTGTGCCGCCGAGTTCGAGCGCAAGCGTGCGGTCGATCGGCTGCTGCGTGACAGCGCCACGGTCGAGATCCCGGCTGCGGTGCGGCGACGGCTGGAGACGACCATCACCCAGCTCGGCGGTCCCGCTGGCGGTGGTCTCCAGCCTGGAGGTCCTGCGCGCAAGGGTCAGCAGGCCCGAGCGGAGTGAAGCAAAGCAGCCGGCCGATCTGGGCCGATCGGCAATGGCTGACCGTTCGACGTCCGAGCAAGCTGACGGCTGTGGTTGGTGCAGTAGGTACCTCGACCGAGGCGACCACGCACCACCCAGGACCGACCCAGACGAGGATGGTGTTGCCCGATGCCCGACGACTATCAGCTGTATCTCAAGGACTACATGGACACCACGGCCAAGCTGCGTGCGGAGCTGCCCGAGGTGATGGGCGCCTTCGGCGACCTCCACGGCGCGGCGATGCCAGACGGTGGTGCGCTCGACACCAAGACCAAGGAGCTGATCGCGCTCGGCATGGGCATCACCGGCCACTGCGAGGGTTGCATCGCCGTACACGTCTCCGCCGCGGCCAAGGCCGGTGCGAGCCGTGAGGAGCTGATGGAGGTCATCGGCGTCGCGATCGTGATGAACGGTGGACCCGCCACGGTCTACGGC
>JBKGZF010000398.1:0-2764 GCA_046545715.1 Nitriliruptoraceae bacterium
CGCGCGCACCTCGGTCTGCCCGTCACGGTCCGTTTCGGCTCCCCGCTTCACGTCGGGCCCGATGACGACGTCGCGGAGGCGACCGAGCAGCTGCGGCAGGCGATGACGGCGCTGCTCCACGAGGTGCAGGAGACCTACCCCGATGGTGCGCCGCCCGGGGCGCCGTGGGTGCCTGCCCGCCTGGGTGGCGGGGCGCCCCCGCATGAGCAGGTCCTCGCCGAGTACCACGAGCGCACCCGTGACTGGACCGAGCCGGAGCAGGACGAGCCCGGCGGCTCGCCGGACGCGCCCTCGGGCTCGCCGCCTGGCTCCCCACCAGGTTCCCGGCCGGGGTCGACTACGTGAGCGACCACGCGGGATCTCGACCGTCCGCGGGGCTCGTCTACCGCCTCGCTGCCGGCGGGATCCTGGCTGGTATGCGGCTGCAGTCCTGGCGGATCCGGGTGCGCGGCCTCGAGTCCATCCCGCGCCACGGTGGTGCGGTGCTCGTGGCCAACCACACCTCCTTCTGGGACTTCTTCACCACCGCTGCGGGGCCCTACCTCGCCTGGCGGCGACCGGTGCGGATCCTCGCCAAGGCCTCGCTGTTCCAGGCCCCGGTGATAGGGCCCATCATGCGCGGTGCGGGGCACATCCCCGTGCAGCGCGCACGTGGCGCCCGTGCGCTGTCCGACGCGGTCGCAGCCCTGCGACGCGGTGAGCTCGTGCTCGTCCTGCCCGAGCAGACCATCTCGCCGTCGTTCGAGCTGCTGCCGTTCAAGCGTGGGGCCGCGCGCATGGCCGCCGAGGCCGGGGTCCCGCTGGTGCCCGCCGTCTCTTGGGGCACCCACCGCTTCCACACCGTCGGGCGGCGGCCGCACTGGTCGTGGCGTCTGCCCGTCGAGGTGATCTATGGCCGACCGTTGACGCCGGAGCCGACCGACGAGCCCGCCGTGGTGATGGAGCAGCTCCGCGAGCGGATGCACGGGTTGCTCGACCAGGTGCAGCGCAACTACCCGGACGGCGCTCCAGCCGATGCCTGGTGGGTCCCCGCGCGGCTCGGTGGTGGCGCACCGACGCTGGAAGCGGCCGAGGAGCACGTCTCGCGTGTCCAGGCGGCCTGGCAGCAGGCCGCCGACCGCCTGCGTCACGCTGGCGAACAGCTGCGCCACGAGGCCCAGCACGCCCGCCACCGACTCCACGATGGTGTGGAGCACGCGCGCGAGCGGATCGTCGGGGAGGGCGGTGACACGCTCGAGCGCTGATCCGGTCGCTCGGACGTGCGCCGAGCGGTGGGCCGCCGCGTACCGTCACGTCTGTTGCACCCACGCCTGCTGCATCCGCGCTTGCTGTACCTGAGGGGGGATCGTGGAGCTCGGCCCGACCGACCGTCGAAGGCACGGCCGTCGGCGGGGGCTCGGTGTGCTCGTAGTGATCGTGCTCGCCGTGGTCCTCGGTCTGCTGCTGGCCGCCTACGTGCCCCGCACCCTGGCCGAAGGGGACCTCGACGGTGAGACCTACCAGGTGCGGGGCGCACCCGGGGTGTTCGCGCCACGTCTGGAGGTGGTCACCGCCGAGCGGAGCACGGACGTCGCCCCTGACACACCCGCCTCGTTGGACGACACCGAGGTCGTGATGCCCACTGGCGGCACCGACCTCACCGTCGTGCTTGGGCCGACACCGCGCGGGATCGACTCCGTGCGGGTCGACACGGAGCATGGTGTCGGCGAGGCGGTGATCCACCGGTTGCTGTGGCGACGCGTGCACGTCCAGGTCTACGAGGAGCCCGTCGACGTCTCGCAGCTGGTCGGCATCGGACCGCGCGGCGAGGTCGTCGAGGTGGTGGCGCAGCAGTAGCCCCGTGCGGCCCGGCGGCTCAGCCGCGAGCGGCGATCACCTCGGCGACCGCGAGCGTGCGACGGGCCTGCTCCACGTGCAGGTTCTCGACCATGCGCCCGCCGACGGTGACCACCCCCCGGCCCTCGGCCCGTGCCGCCTCGAAGGCCTCGATCACCTCACGGGCGTGTGCCACCTCGTCGTCGGACGGGGCGAAGACCCGGTTGCAGGGCTCGATCTGGCGCGGGTGGATCAGGGTCTTGCCGTCGAAGCCGAGCTCGCGGCCCTGGCGGCACTCCGCCTCGAGTCCCTCGGGGTCATCGAGGTCGTTGAACACGCCGTCGAGGACGACGAGGCCAGCCTCTCGCGCCGCCAGGACGCACCATGACAGCGCGGTCAGCAGCGGGGCGCGGCCGCGGACCTGTTCGGCGTGCAGCTCCTTGGCCAGGTCGTTGGTGCCCAGCACCAGGCCGGTCAGGCGCGGCGAGGCATGCACCAGTTCGCGGGCGTCGAGCACGGCCCTCGGCGTCTCGAGCATCGCCCAGATCGACAGGTCTTCGTCCGCGCCCGCATCCTCGACGGCCGCCTCGATCGTGCGGACCTGCTCGACCGAGTCGACCTTGGGCACGAGCAGCACGTCCGGTCCAGCTGCCACGATGGCGCGCACGTCGTCGGCGAACCATGCGGTGTCGAGGCCGTTGGCACGGATCGCGACCTCGCGGGGGCCGAAGCGGCCGTCGGCGGCCGCAGCACACGCCGCCTGGCGTGCGTCGGCCTTCGCGTCGGGAGCGACCGCATCCTCGAGGTCGAGGATCAGCCCGTCGGCCGGGAGGGTCGCTGCCTTCTCGAGCGCACGCTGGTTCGCGCCGGGCAGGTAGAGCACGCTGCGCCGGGGTCGGAGCTCGTCGTTCATCGCGGATCCGTCCATCGCGGCCAAGTCCATGTCGTC
>JBKGZF010000399.1:0-2748 GCA_046545715.1 Nitriliruptoraceae bacterium
GCTGTGGGCCGTGCTGGTGATCGCCGCTGGTGTGGGACTCACGCAGCGGTCCCGTGGTGAGGTTGGCACCGCACTGGCTGTCGACGCCCAGCGAGCGGGACCGCCCGCGGCGGTCGGCGCCAGCGACCCCGTGCAGCAGCCGACGCCGGTAGGTGAGCCAACCATCGAGACCGTGCAGTCCAACGAGAGGTGATGCGGTGAGCGACGGAGCCGATGAGCAGCCCTGGCAACAGCGCCTGCTCGACAACATCTGGGTGCTGGTCGCCCTCGGCATCGTGATCCCGGTCGTGCTCTACCTCGGGTGGGGCCTGTGGGAGCTCGCCGAGCTGCCCACCTGGGGTGGCCGATGACGCGCGGGTGGACCGACGACGGCGAGCGGGCGAGGAGGAGCGCTGATGCGTGACCAGGATGAGACGCCGGATCCGGGGTCCGACGAGCAGGGCCAGCTGAGCACGCTGCTGCCACCCAAGCGTCGCTGGTGGGGCGCGATCGGGCCCGACGAGCGGCGGTGGCTGACGATCGCGTTCGTGTGGTGCCTGATCCTGTTCAGCGGGATGTACGTCTGGCTCGGCATCGGCGAGCAGCAGACCCCGGTCGAGTCCTACCGCATCGACCCCGAGGACTTCCGCGCCGAGGTGGAGGACTTCGTCGCCGAGCACAAGGTCGACGAGGTCGACGGTGCCGACATCGTGGAGCCGCCGCCCGGCAGCGACGTCTACCTCCACGCCAACCGGTTCGCCTTCCGGCCGGTGCTCAAGCTGCAGCAGGGTGAGGAGTACCGCCTACTGGTCTCCTCGACCGACGTCCAGCACGGCCTGTCCCTACAGCCGACCAACCTCAACTTCCAGGTGCTCCCCGGCTACCTCTACGTCATTCGGATCAGCCCGGACGAGGTCGGTGAGTTCCCGATCGTCTGCAACGAGTACTGCGGGCTCGGCCATCACGTGATGAGCGGCCTGATCGTCGTCGACGACTGACGCGGCGAGCGCGTACCGACACTCGAGCTCTCGGAGGTCCCAACCGTGGCAGCACCCACCGTCCAGGCACCATCCAGGACGTGCAACGTCACCGGCTTCGTCGTCGAGCGCGAGGGGCAGCGGCTCGCCCTGGCCCACATCGTCGCGGGTGTGGTCATGCTGGCGTTCGGCGGCACCCTGGCCATCCTCATCGCGCTACAGCGCCAGGGGCTGCCGATCAGCGACGACTGGTGGTACCGGCTGCTCGCCAGCCACGGCGCCACCATGCTGTTGTTCTGGCTGCTGCTGTTCGAGGTCGGTGCCCTCTACTGGGGCTCGACCATGCTGCTCAACGCGCGCATGCGCGCACCCCGGTTCGCCTGGGCCAACCTCGGGATGATGGTCGTCGGCATCATCCTCGCGCAGTGGGCGATGCTCAGCGGCAACGCGACGGTGATGTTCACCGCCTACCCGCCGTTGAGCGCCCACCCGCTCTACTACGCGGGCGTGCTGCTGTTCGCGGTCGGCGTGCTGCTGGCGTGCGGGTTGTTCTTCGCCAACATCATCGCGGCCAAGCGTGAGGGCACCTACCAGGGCTCGCTGCCGCTGGTGGTCTACGGCCTGGTCGCCGGTGCCGTGATCGCCCTGTACTCGCTCGGCACCGGCGCGGTCGCCTACGGGATGCTGTTCCTGCAGTCGATCGGCGTGCTCGAGTCGGTGGATCCTGCCACCTACCGGCTGTTCTTCTGGGGCATCGGCCACGGCGCGCAGCAGGTCAACCTCGCCATCATGGTCTCGGTGTGGTACGCGCTGATCGGCTTCACCCTGGGTGGCCGCCCGCTCAACGAGGGGCTCAGCCGCGTCGCGTTCCTGCTCTACATCGCCTTCATCCACCTCGGCGCGGTCCACCACCTGCTGGTCGACCCGGGGCTGGGGACCAGCCACCGCATCATGAACACCAGCTACATGCTCTACCTCGCGGTGCTCGCCAGCCTCATCCACGCGTTCTCGATCCCCGGGGCGATGGAGATCGCCCAGCGTGAGCGCGGCCACCGCCGCGGGCTGTTCACCTGGCTGCGCAAGCTGCCCTGGCGCGAGCCCGGCGTGTCGGCCCTGGTGCTCTCGGTGGTGTACTTCGGCTTCATCGCCGGCACCTCCGGGGTGCTGATGGGCACGATGCAGCTCAACATGATCATCCACAACACGCTGTTCGTGGTCGGCCACTTCCACGCCACCGTCGTCTCCGGCACGACGCTGGCCTTCATGGGCATCTCCTACTACCTCATCCCGCTGCTCTCACAGCGCGAGCTCGCCAGCCCGCGTGTGGCCCGTTGGCAGCCCTACGTGTTCGGCGGGGGCGTCGCGATCCTGACCCTCGGCATGCTGCTGGCCGGCCAGCTCGGTGTGCCGCGGCGCGTGGCCGACCTCGACTACGAGGGTGCGCAGCTCGGCGTGGAGCTCTACGCCGAGGGGCCGGTGCCGCTGGTGATGGGCCTGGTCTCGGTCGGTGCGGTGCTCGCGGTGATCGGCGGCATCCAGTTCATCTGGGTCATCGCCATGACCCTGCTGCGCGGGCGCGTCAGCGACCAGCCGGACGCGGGGCTGACCTTCGCCTTCGCTCAGGGCAGTGCGTTGAGCCCGCGCGTGGCCGGCGAGGCCGGTGGCGATGATGGCTCTGGTGGCCTGCGTGGCCGGTGGCGTCGGTTCGAGGCGCCGGGCACCTACGCGCTGGTGCTGGTGTTCCTGGCCTGGTTCGTGGTGCTCTACCTCGCCGCGCACCTCAACCTCTCCC
>JBKGZF010000400.1:0-2744 GCA_046545715.1 Nitriliruptoraceae bacterium
GCGGCCTCCGGCTCGGGCTCCTCGGCGTGCCCCGCAGCGGCCTCCGGCTCGGGCTCCTCGGCGTGCCCCGCAGCGGCCTTCGCCGCCTCGGACTCCGTCCTGGGGGTGGGGGCGGGGCCTGCCGTCACGTCGTCGAGCAGCAGCACCTGCGCGCGGTGGCCGACCGTGCCCAGCGCGTCCGCGCCGGCGATCAGGTCGATCCTGGCGGTGAGATCGCGCTGACCGAGGATCAGGACGTGGTCGAGCGAGCGCGCCGCCGCGACCACCCGCTGGCTGGCCGCGGCCGGCAACGACACGAGCAGGACGTCGAGGTCGCGGGGCAGGCGATCGGTGATCGCCCCCAGCGATCGCATCGCCTCCACCTGGTTGCCACCGGCGCCCAGCCGAGCCAGGCTCAGACCGGGCGCGAACGACACGGCGTCGGTCATGGCCACCCCGTCGGCGACCACCTCGTGGAGCCCCGGCGGCGGGCTCCACCCGGCCGCGAGGTCGATGTGCAGCACACCGAGCCCGTCGCGCGCGAGCGCGACCGCGAGCGCGTCGGTCCAACCCGACACCGAGGTGACCCGACGGTCCGCCGCGGCGATGCCGAGCCGCAGCCGACCACCCGGCCAGGCCTCACGGACCGAGGCGGCCAAGCGCGTCGCCTCGGTCGGGTCGGGCTCGGTGGGCAGGACCGCGACCAGCTCCTGGCGCGTGGCGGAGACGTGACGCGGACCACGGACGATCGGATCCGTCGCATCGAGCGCCACGACCACCGCGAACCCCAGCAGCACGGCCGCCAGCCCGACCGCGGCCCCCACCGACCACCTCGGTGGCAGGATGGAGGGCGCCAGCCCGGCCAGCGCCACCCCGACCAGGATCAGCCCGAGCACGATCGCCAGCAGCGTGCCGCGGCGACGGCGCACGATGTCGAGCCCCTCGATCAGCCAGACCGGTGGTCGGCTGCGGCGCTCGCGCTGGCTCGATGACGACCTCATGATCGACCGAGGCTATCGCCGTCGCGGCGCGCATCCCGGGAGCCGCGGCATGCCGTCCGGCTGTGGCCGCATCCCGCGTCCAGGCCCCGGCGCCGCGGGTCGCGGCAGTAGGCTGCCAGCACCTCGCGCCGCCACCTCGGCGGAAGGTCGTCGCCCGTGGCGTGCGGCGCCAGCACAAGAGCGAGGAGGGCCGCGTGGTCACGCCAGATGAGCCAGGACCCGGCACCGACGGCGTCCCCGGCACACCGTCGTCACCGCACACCATCGCCGTGATCGGCGCCGGCGTCATGGGCCGCGGCATCGCCAACGTCGCGCTGCTCTCCGGGGCGTGGGTCCGGCTGGCTGACGCCGACGCCGACCAGCTCGAACCGGCCGTCCACCGCATCCTGGCCGATCTCGAGGTGGGCGTGGACCGCGGCAAGATCGACGCCGAGGTGGCCGCGCGGGCACACACCCACCTCGCCACCGGCACCGACATCGCGGCCGCCTGCGACGGTGCGGACGTGGTGATCGAGGCGGTCGTCGAGCGCATGGACGTCAAGCACGACGTGCTGCGCGCCGCCGAGCGGCATGCGGCACCCGACGCGATCCTGGCCACCAACACCTCGGCGCTGTCGATCACCGAGATCATCGCGGCGCTCGACGACCCCACGCGCGGGGTCGGGATGCACTTCTTCAACCCGGTGCCCAAGATGCGGCTGTGCGAGCTGATCCGCGGCCTGCAGACCGCGCCGGCCACGATGGACCGCGCCGAGGCAACCGCCCGGGCGATGGGCAAGCAGACCATCCGCGTCGAGGATGTCCCCGGCTTCGCCACCTCCCGCATCAACGCGCTGATCGGCAACGAGGCGATGCGGATGCTCGAGGAGGGCGTGGCCTCAGCGGCGGACATCGACGACGCGGTCAAGCTCGGGCTCAACCACCCGATGGGGCCGCTGGAGATGGGCGACCTGGTCGGCTGGGACACCCGGCTGCACGTGCTGTCCTACCTCGAGGCGACGCTGGGCGAGCGCTTCCGCCCCACCAACCTCCACCGCCGCATGGTCGCCGCCGGCCACCTCGGTCAGAAGACCGGCCACGGCATCTACGACTACCCCGAGCGCTGAGCGGGCCGCGGCCAGCGCGAGGACTCGGTCGCGTGCGACCTCGACGTCGCAGTACCCGGCACTCCGCCCCCCGGCGAGGTAGCGCCGCACGACTACGGACGGTCGGCTCGCGGCACGTCGTGACCAGTGCGGCCGCGAGGTAGCGGCAGGCGACCGTCGGCGGACGGCTGGCGTCACCTCGGCGGACGTGGGCGCGGCGCGGGCACCGACGGGGGCGAACGCATACGCGGACGTGGGCGCGGTGGGGGCGCCGACGGTGGGCTGGGAGCCGGAGAGGGGACTCGAACCCCTGGCCTGCCGCTTACAAGGCGGCTGCTCTGCCAGCTGAGCTACTCCGGCGTGCCGTTGATCGGGCAGCGCGGACGGTACCGCCGCCGGCCCGGCGAGCCCCGCCTGCAACCGGCACCGGCGAGCCCCGCCTGCAACCGGCACCGGCGCCACCAGACCCGGCGTCCTCGACGACGTCGCGCGGGTCAGCCGCTCAGGTAGCGGGCGTGCCAGTCGAGCACGACCTCGAAGCGCTCGAGGCGGTGCTTGGGCGCACCGGAGCGCGAGAGCTCGTGGCTCTCGTTGGGGAAGCGCACCATCTCGGCCTCGGTCCCGGCGCGCTTGAGCGCGACGAACAGCTGCTCGCCCTGCTCGATCGGGCAGCGCCAGT
>JBKGZF010000401.1:0-2726 GCA_046545715.1 Nitriliruptoraceae bacterium
CGCCGGGGGTGACCAGGCGGACCTCTCCCCCGACGGCCGCACGCACGGCGCGGAGATCCCGCGGCGCGCACACCAGCCCCGGCGCGCCCGCCGTCACCGCCAGGCGAGCGAGGTGCGGCACCAACTCATCGGCGCTCGGCGCTCGCACCTCAGCCAGGTCGTCGTCCGACATCGAGGTCAGCACCGTGACCGCGAGCACCTCTCCGGCGTCGCCGAGCCCCTCGACGGCCGCCCGCAGCATCGCACGCCCACCGGCGGCGTGCACGGTCACCAGCCCCACGCCGAGCTCGGCCAACCGCGCCGCCGCACGCCCGACCGTGGTGGGGATGTCGTGCAGCTTGACGTCGAGGAACACCGGGCCGTGTGCCCGGATCGCCTCGACCGCCGCGGGGCCGTGGGCAGCGAACAGCTCGAGGCCGACCTTGAACCAGCCGACCTCGCCGGCCAGCTCGCGCGCGAGGGTCTCGGCGCGGGTCAGCGACGGCAGGTCCAGCGCTACGGCGATGCGCTGGTGCGCCGTCGAGGTGGTCGCTGGCTCGCGGGTCACGCTCCGGCTCCTTCACGTCTGACCGGGTCCGCGCGGCGGTGCGGCGGCTCAGCCCCAGTCGTGCGTTGCGCCGGTCAGCTCACCGACGCCCCTGATCCCACGGTCGGCCAGCCAACGACGCAAGCCCTCGGCGAGCTCCCAGGCGGTGAACGGGTCCACGAAGCTCGCGGTGCCCACCGACACCGCCGTGGCCCCCGCCCGCAGCAGCTGGACCGCATCGGTGACCCCAGCCACCCCGCCACAGCCGAGGATCGGCACCTGCGGCATCGCCTGGTGCACCTGGTGGATGCAGCGCACCGCGACCGGCCGGATCGCCGGACCCGACAGGCCGCCGTAGGTGTTCCACAGCGCTGGACGGCCGGTATCAGGATCGATCGCCATGCCCAGCATCGTGTTGATCAACGTCAGCCCGTGAGCCCCGGCATCGACGGCCGCCGCTGCCACCTCGACGATCGAGGTCACATCGGCGGTCAGCTTGGCGATCACCGGCACGTCGACCTCGCGACGCACGGCACGCACCACCGCCGCGGTGTCGCTCGTCGAGCAGGCGAACACCAACCCGCGATGCTCGACGTTGGGGCAGGAGAGGTTGACCTCGACGGCACGGATGGCGCCGCCTCCGGCGCTGTGCAGGCGGCTGGCGACGTGGGCGAAGTCCTCGACGCTGCGGCCGGCGATCGAGGCGACGACCGTGGCCCCGCGCTCGACCAGCCACGGCAGGTCGCGCTCCAGCCACGCCTCGACGCCCGGGTTCTGCAGGCCGATCGCGTTGAGCATCCCCGAGGGTGTCTCGGCCATCCGCGGGGTCGGCAGCCCCTCGCGTGGCTCGGGGGTGATGGACTTGACCACCACCGCACCGAGCTCGGCGACGTCGGCGAAGCGCTCGAGCTCCCGGCCCGATGCGGCACAGCCCGAGGCGGTCGTGACCGGGGTGGCGAGCTCAAGGCCCGCCAGATCGACGCGCAGGTCGACCTGCGCGTGCTCGATGCCGGGACCGTCGCCGCCGCCGCGAGCCACGGCCTCGGCAGGGTCGATGCGACGTACGTCGGGGCTCATCGACGACCCCACAGTCCCGTCTCGTCGGCAAGCTGCTCGCCATCCGGCTGCTCATCGCTGGCGCCCACATCGGTAGTGCCCACATCACCAACGCCGACATCGGTAGCGCCCTCATCGCGCGAGGGGTCGGCCCCCAGCTCCCCACCGAGCACGCCGGCAGCCACCTCACCATCACCCGACGACGACCCGGCCTCTGGCCCCGAAGCGCTCGCGTAGCGCGAGACGTCCCAGGCGATCCGGGCACCGTTGAAGGCGGGGCCGTCGACGCACGCCCGTTTCATGCGCACGGCACCGTCGCGCCCGCGTACCGGCAGCACGCAGGTGAAGCACACGCCGACGCCGCAGGCCATCAGCTCCTCGACCGCGACCTGGACCGGGATCTCACGCTGCGCACAGTGCTCGGAGATCGCCCGCAGCATCGGGTTGGGGCCGCAGGCGTAGACCACCCCAGCGCCGCTGGCGGTCAGCACCTCGTCGAGCACGTCGGTGACCCGCCCGGCATGCCCGTAGGAGCCGTCCTCGGTGGTGAACGTCGAGCTGGCCGAGAGCCGCTTGGCATCGATCACCCCCAGCAGCCGATCGGTCGAGGCCGCCCCGGCCAGCACGTCGACGCGCAGCCCCTGTGCGACCAGCTGCTGGCCGAGCAGCAGCAGGGGCGCCAGGCCGTAGCCGCCACCGACCAGCAGGCAGGTGACCTTGCGCTGCGGCAGGGGGAAGGGGCGGCCGAGCGGCCCGAGGACGTCGAGGTGGTCGTGGACCGCCACGCCCGCCAGCCAGTCGGTGCCCGGCCCGTGGGCGTCGAACACCACCTCGACCGTCCCGGCCGATGGCCCCTGACGTGAGACGCGCGCCACGGAGAAGGGCCGGCGCAGCAGCGTGTGTGGCGCCGACACGCCGAGCTGGACGAACTGGCCCGCGCGGGCACGCGCCGCGATCGTCGAGGTGGAGAAGGTCAGCAGCCAGTAGGCGCCCTCGCGTCGCCGCGAGAGGATCTCGCAGCGCTCGCGGACCGGCGCGTCGGGCTCGTCGCGTCCGCGCGGCAGCGTCGTCGGCGGCGTCATGCGGGCACCTCCCCGGCCAGGCGGTCCACCTCATCAGCGCCGTCGAGCGCGGCGAGCAATGC
>JBKGZF010000402.1:0-2717 GCA_046545715.1 Nitriliruptoraceae bacterium
CGAGGGTGGGTTCAAGGGGTGAGTGCAACAGGCTCTCGAGCTGGGTAAGGATGCTGCAGTTCGAGAGGAGTGGTGATGGCCCAGTCGGTGAAGGCAGCGAAGCGGTGGCAGCGGCTGCCGCGCGAGGCAGAACGTGAGATCATCCGTCTGGCGCGGCGGGGCGCGACCTACCGTCAGATCCAGGCACGGTTGGGGGTGTTTCCGGGCACGATCACTCGGGTGCTTGCGCCCCTGGGTGGGGTGGTGCGGTCGGACACGCTGCGGGCGTGGGGCTCACGTTCGAGGTTGTCGTTGGATGACCGGATCGAGATCTGTTTGGGGCTGGAGCGGGGCTGGTCGCTTCGGCGTATCGGCCGCCACATCGCTCGTCACGCCTCAAGCGTGTCGCGGGAGCTGGCCCGCAACGGGGGCCGGCAGGGCTATGTGCCGTTGCGGGCGCACGAGCGGGCGTGGCGTGAGGCCCGCCGGCCGAAGGCGACCAAGCTGGCTACCCATCCGTGGTTGCGCCGCCGCGTGGTCTACGAGCTTGAGCGGTTGTGGTCTCCTGAACAGATCGCGCGGCGGTTGCGGCGCGAGTTCGGTGACCAGGAGGCCCTGTCCATCTCGCACGAGACGATCTACACCTCGCTGTATGTCCAAGGCCGCGGCGAGCTGCGTCGTGAGCTGGCCCGGTGTCTGCGCACGGGCCGTGCCCAGCGCAAGAACCGCAACCGCCGTGAGCGTCGCGGCACGATCAAGGACATGGTGCTGATCTCTGAGCGGCCACCCGAGATCGAGGACCGGGCCGTACCAGGCCACTGGGAGGGCGATCTGATCCTCGGCAAGCAGGGCACCTCCGCGATCGGGACCCTGGTGGAGCGCACCACCCGGTTCGTGCTGCTGCTGCACCTACCCAAGGGACGTTCTGCCTCACAGGTCCGTGACGCCATGGCGGCCCAGATCGCGCACCTGCCCGGGCAGGTGCGCCGCTCGATCACCTGGGACCAGGGCAGCGAGCTGGCCCAGCACGCCCGCTTCACCCTCGAGACCAACATCCCGGTCTACTTCTGCGATCCCCACGCTCCCTGGCAGCGGGGCACCAACGAGAACACCAACGGGCTGCTGCGCCAGTACTTCCCCAAAGGCACCGACCTATCGGTGCACAGCGCCGAGCACCTCCAACACGTCGCCGATGAACTCAACCAGCGACCGCGCAAGACCCTCGATTTCATGACACCATCAGAACGGCTCGCTGAGCTCCTCGTTGCGCCCACCGATTGAATCCGCCGAGCCCAGATGTACACGCGACGAGGTGCGAGGGCGACACCGCGACCGCCGAACGGCGCCGGGGTCAGCCGGTGCGGTTGCGGTAGCGCCCGGCCGCCGCGGAGCGCACCTGCTGCGGATCGCTGGAGCCGACCGGCCACAGGAAGATCGCCAGGTGGGCCGCCACGGCGACGATCACCAGCGCCCAGCCACTGGGTGCGAGCACCGCGGCGACCGGCTCCGCCGCGCCGGGAAGCACCTCAGCGACCAGCAGCGCAGCGACGCCGAGGTTGAGCACCGCCGTGCGTGTGCGGGTCAGCCGCTCGGTGCGTGCGATGACCCGATCGCGACCGGCGAAGTCGCGTCCGCGCAGCATCGGCGCCACATGCAGCAGCACCGTGAGGATCAGCTGTGCGAGGACCCCCACCAGCAGCGTCACCGCCAGGCCCACCGACCAGCCAGCCCGGCCGACCATGATCAGCACGGTGTCGACGACGAGCGCAACGGGGAACCACACCAGCGACGCGGCGATGCCCCACCGCAGCGGGGAGCGATCGTGATCACGCACCGCCCGCAGTAGCGGCAGCGCGACCACGACCACGGCCTGGAGGTAGACGGCCATGCCCAGCACCAACAGCAACCGGGCGGGCCCCTCCGCCCCGTCGCCGACGCTCTCGCCGATGCCGCTGAGCACCAGACCGAGCGCCGCCATCCCCAGTCCGAACACCGCGCGCTGCAGCGCTGCCGAGGCCCGCTGCTCGGCACCCTGCTCGATGCGCACCCGCAACAGGGCCGGACCGAACACCACCAGGGTGGTCAGCACCGTGAGCCCGGCCCAGCCCAGCACGTTCAAGTGGATGTGGGCGTTGCGCACGGCGAGGAACAGCTCGGCCGGGACCAGCCCCGCTCCCAGCGCACCACCGAGCGCAGCCGCGACCAGGAAGACCAGATGGGCATCCTCGTAGCGCCGCACGACCCAGACGAAGCGCTGGTTGCCGGCCTCGGCGCGCAGCCGTCGTAGCGTCACCACGTTCGCGCCGACGACCAGCAGGATCCCGATCGTGCCGATCACCAGCGGCCAGTGGGCGTGGGTGGCGCGCCCGGTGATCATCACCACGATCGAGGTGGCGAGCAACCAGGTCAGCACCCGCGTGGTGGCCGGACGCTCGCGAAGGTCGCCGGCGCCGGTGAAGCGCGCGGCGAAGTTGCGCGAGAACGACCAGATCAGCACCGAGAGCACACCCAGGGTGAACAGGTGGGTGACCAGCCACCGACCCCCCGGCAGGGCCTCACCGGCGACCAGCCAGACGATGCTGAGCACCCCGAAGCCGATCGCGACGCCGATCGCTGTGAGGAGGCGCAGCACCGCGAGACCGCCCAGTTGCAGCGTGCCCTGGCCCTGCCGGCCGGGCTGCATGCCATCGACCTCGACGTGCTGGACGTCGACTCGCCCGAGGAAGAGTTCTTCCACT
>JBKGZF010000403.1:0-2705 GCA_046545715.1 Nitriliruptoraceae bacterium
GAGGATGGCTGAACCACCGCACGCGACCACAGCGACCACACGAAGAAGACCGACGAGGAGACGACGAGGTGGCACGGGTCGACCTTGCGGTGATCGGCGGCGGCACCGCCGGTCTGGTTGCCGCCATCGGTGCCGCGCGGCAGGGCGCACGGGTGACGTTGATCGAACGTGCGCGTACCGGCGGTGACTGCCTGTGGTCCGGCTGCGTCCCGTCGAAGGCGCTGATCGAGGCCGCGTCCGCCGCCCACGTCGCGCGCAACAGCAGCCACCTCGGCGTCTCGAGCGCAGCGGTGGAGGTCGATCTCGCCGCGGTGATGCGCCACGTCACCGGCTCCATCGCGGCGCTCGAGCCCCACGATTCCCCGCAGCGGCTCCGCGCCGAGGGCGTCGAGGTGGTGCACGGCCAGGCCAGCTTCGTCGACCGTGACACGGTCGAGGTCGAGGGACGCCGCATCCGGTTCCGGCGGGCGCTCGTCGCCACCGGCTCCGCACCCTTCGTGCCCGAGCTGCCCGATCTCGCACAGCTCCGACCGCTGACCAACGAGACCGTGTGGGAGCTGGACGATCTGCCGCAGCGGTTGGTCGTGCTCGGTGGGGGCGCGATCGGCTGTGAGCTCGGCCAGGCGTTCGCGCGGCTCGGCTCACAGGTGACGATCGTGGAGATGACCGACCGGCTGCTCATCAAGGAGGAGCCGGCCGCCAGCGAGCTGATCGCGCACCGGCTGCGCTCCGAGGGCGTGGAGCTCCACCTCGGCGCACGGGCCGTGCGTGGCGAGATCGCATCAGACGGCACGCGCCAGCTGGTCGTCGACGACGGCAACGGTGAGCAGCACCTACCCCTCGACCAGCTGCTGGTCGCCGTTGGCCGCACCCCACGCACGGAAGGGCTCGGTCTCAACGCCGCGGCGGTCGAGGTGGATGGCCGCGGTGCGGTGGCCGTCGACGCACGGCTGCGCACGTCCAACCCGCGCATCTACGCGGCCGGCGACGTCACCCTGCAGCTGCCGTTCACCCACGTCGCAGCCACCCACGGAGCGACCGTGGTCATGAACGCGCTGTTCGGCCTGCGGAGCACCGTCGACCACGAGCGCATCCCGTGGGTGACCTTCACCAGCCCCGAGGTGGCACGGGTGGGGCTCACCGCCGAACAGGCCGAGCAGCGATCCGACGGCGAGGTGGTGGTGCGTGACGCTGCCCACGACCAGCTCGACCGCGCCGTCACCGCTGGCGTGACCGACGGCTTCGCGCGCCTCGTCGGCGACCGCCGTGGACGGCTGGTCGGCGCCACCATCGTCGGCCCACGCGCCGGGGAGACGATCGGCGAGGTGGTGGCGTGGATGGCCGGCGGGGCGAAGCTGAGCACGATCGCCCGCAACGCCACCCACGCCTACCCGACCTGGAGCGACGACCTGACCGCCGCATCGCTCGAACAGCTGAGCGCCGGGCTGTCCCGCCTGCGCCCAGTGACCCGGTCGGTCCTGACGCTGCGGCGGCTGCTCACCCGCTGATCCGCGCCCTGCCCGTGAGCACCCGGCGGGCCAGTGCGAGACGCTGGACGATGGTGATGAGCACCATCGCAGCGAAGATCCAGGCGAGCACCGCCAGCTGTCCGGGGAAGACCACGAACAGGCTGTGGGCCAGAATCGTCTCGGTCGCCTCGGCGAGGCCTCGGGTGAAGTGGAACGTGCGATCGTCGGGGCGGACCACCTCGGCGCGCTCGGCGGCGGCTGAGTAGGCCAGCAGCGAGGCCCCGTTGACGTAGTAGGTCAGCAGCAGCACCAGCAGGGGGACCATCGCGTCGGGCTGTCCCAGCGCGCAGCCGACCACGAACGCGCCGTAGACGGTGAGGTCGGCGACCAGGTCGGCGTACCCACCGAAGGCCGAGCTGCCGCCGCGCGCGTGCGCCACGGGTCCGTCCAGTCCGTCCAGCAGCCGTGACACCAGCCACAGCGCGAGGGCGACCCACCACCACGCCAGCGCTGCCGCCACGGCCGCCGCAAGACCGAGCACCAGGCCCGCGAGCGTCAGCACGATCGGGGTGACCCCGATCCCGGCCAGACCACGGGCCAGCACGCCGAGGGCGGGCTCGAGCCGCGGGCGGAGGGTCGCATCCAGCATCGGGGTCCTCGTCGGGCTGACAGTGCGTCCCGGCGTTGGCACGCACCGGCGCGTCCGTCGTCAGCGGTGGTCAGCCTCGCACGCCGAGGCCGCGCTCGCCCACGTCCTGTGGCCGCATCCGGCGCGCGACCAGGCCCGTCACCACCGCGAGCAGCACGAAGCCGGTGGCGCTCGCCACGAATACCGGGGAGGTGGGGTCGTCGATGGAGCCACCGGCGACGGCGAGCAGGGCGGCGCCGGGCACGATCCCGATCGCGGTGCCGAGCACGTAGTCACGCAGCGTCAGGCGCGTGACACCGCACACCAGGTTGAGCACGTTGAAGGGGAACAGCGGGATCAGGCGCACCGTCAGCACAGCGGCGAAGCCGCGGCGCGCCAACGCCCGGTCGATGGCCTGCATCCGCTCGCCCGCCAGCTGCGCGACCGCATCCCGCCCGATCACGCGCCCCACGAGGAACGAGCCAGTGGCCCCCAGGGTCGCGCCGAGCAGCGCCACGGCGAGCCCCAGCCAGGGCCCGAACAGCACCCCCGCCGCGACCGTGAAGGGCGAGCCGGGTAGCAGCAGCACCGTGAGCACGGCGTAGAGC
>JBKGZF010000404.1:0-2703 GCA_046545715.1 Nitriliruptoraceae bacterium
CCTTGTGTTACCGCGCGACGTAGTTGAGGGCTGGGGGGCGGATTTCGTGCGGGCTGGGTGAGGGGGAGGACGTGGACGAGGGGGTGATGGGCCTCGCCGAGAATGTCTCGTTCGAGGGGCGACTGCGGTAGGAGCCGGCGGCGGAGGCGGAGCATCGGCATGGGGCCGGCCGCCTTAAGTAGGTGACGGGGCCGGTGTTACCGCACCGAGCCCCGTCGTGCTCCGAAACCACTGACCAAGAGGCGGAGCGAGATACGAGTCGTCCATTCCGACATCGACGTCAAGTCTTGGGTGAAGAAACCGCCCTCGGTGGAGGGGGTGAGACCCTCGCGGTGCCCGAGCTGCGGGCTCGCCGGGGCAGCCGTCGATGGCCGCAATGGGCTCCATGGGCACGGTTTTCGGGAGCGCTGGCTGCTCGGCCCACTGGCCGTGGGTGAGGCGTCACGGCAGACGGTGGTGCCGATCCGTCGCTACCGCTGCCAGCGCTGCGGGGCGGTGCTCGTCGTGGCTCCCCGGGCGGTCCGCCGGGGCTGGCGGTACAGCGCGGTGGCCATCGTCCTGGCCCTGGCTCGGTGGGCCGTCGAGGGCGTCCCGGCGCACCAGGTGCGGGTCGAGGTCGGCGGCTTTGAGCATGTGGGCGCCGATGCCGGCCGAGACTGGCGCTCGCTTCGGCGGTGGGCGCGGGCGGGTCCGGAGATCTGGCCGTCGATCGGCTCGGTGCCGAGCGCACCGCCGCACATGATGGCGGCCGCGGTGGTGCACCGGCTCGCGGCCCGGACCCCCCTTTCGACCGGTGTCGTCACCGCCGACGCGACGGGAGGCGCACTCGCTGCATGATGGACATCCGCCATGATCCCGCGTCGTTGCGCGGCCCACCACACGTGACCGTCGTCTTCGCGATCCGGCCTCGGGTCTCCTTTCGCACGCGCCCTCGTCGGCGCCGAAAGGAGAGCGAGATGACCGAAGAGCTGGGACCCAAGGACCATGCCGAGGCCGTCGCCCTGTTTCGGGCGCAGGTGCTCGGCCCACTTCTGTGCCGCGACGGGCTCGACCGAGGCGAGCTGGCCGCCGAGCTGCGCGCGCTCAGTGCCGAGAGCTGGCGACCACCGGACTCGCCGATCCGGCGCTCGTACGCCGTGAGCACCCTGGAGCGGTGGTACTATCGCTACCGAAGCGGGGGCCTCGACGCGCTCAAGCCCGAGCGCCGGTCCGATCGGGGCTCCGCCCAGGCCCTGACCGAAGCGCAGAAGCAGCTTCTGCTCGATGTGCGTCGAGAGCATCCGAGGGTGAGCGCGGCACTGATCTTGCGCACGCTCGTCGTCGATGGGCGATTGCCCGAGGACCTGATCACCGAGGCCACCCTGCGTCGGCTCTATCGTGAGCATGGTCTGGACCGCCGTACCCTCGCTTTCACCGACCGCGAGCCGCGCAAGCGCTGGGAGGCGGCTCGGCCGGGTGGGCTATGGCACGCCGACGTCTGCCACGGGCCCGCTCTGCGCATCGACGGCAAGTCGGTGCCGCTGCGCGTGCACGCCATCCTCGACGACAAGAGCCGCTTCGTCGTGGCCATCGAAGCGTGCACGACCGAGCGCGAGGGCGAAATGCTGCGCCTGCTCGTCAAGGCGTTGCGTCTTCACGGTGCGCCCGAGGTCCTGTACCTCGACAACGGCCCCACCTACTCGGGCCAGGCGCTCGCCACCGCCTGCGGTCGGCTCGGCATTGCGCTCGTCCACGCCAAGCCGCACGACCCGCAGGCGCGCGGCAAGATGGAGCGCTTCTGGCGCACGCTGCGCGAGCAGTGCCTCGATCATCTGGGCGGGCTCGGGTCGCTACACGACGTGCAAGCACGCCTGCTCGCCTGGCTTGCCAAGCACTACCACGCGACGGCGCACTCGGCGCTGATGGGCAAGTGCCCTGCCGAGGTGTACGAAGCCGAGCCGGCCGAGCCGGTGAGCGAGTCCATGCTCCGCGAGGCGCTGACCGTCCACGGCCGCCGCCGCGTCCGACGCGACGGCACCGTCTCGGTCGGCGGCCACCACTTCGAGCTGGACCAGGGCTACCTCGCCGGGCGCGTCGTCACCATCGGCCGCTCGCTGCTCGACCCGACCGAAGCACCCTGGGTCGAGCACGAACAGCAGCGCTTCGCGCTGCACCCGGTCGACCCGGTCGCCAACGCTCGGCGCGAAAAGACCCACCGCAAGAAGGCCGGCATCGATGCGCTGCCCTTCGACCCGCCCGGCGCTCTGCTCGGCCAGCTTCGCGGAGGTGCCCGATGAGTGCACCGCGATGGATCGCTCACTTCGGCCTGTCGGCGCCGCCCTTCAGCAAGGAGATCGGCGACGGAGATCTGTGGGTCCCCTCCTCCCGGCGGGACCTGGTCGACCGCTTCGTCGAGGCCTGCCACGAGCGAAGCCACGTGCTGCTCACCGGCGAGCCCGGCGTCGGCAAGACCTGCGTCTTGCGCGCCGTACGCCACCGGCTCCCGGAGGCCGGCTTCCGGCTCACCTATTGCCACAACGCCACGCTCGGCCGCCGCGACTTCTACCGGCAACTGTGCATGGCGCTCGACCTCAGCCCCAAGGCCACCGCGGCGGCGGTCTTCCTGGCCATCAACCAGCACATCCGGGACATGAGCCAGGCCCGCGTCCACCCCGTCTTCCTGCTCGACGAGGCGCACCTGCTGCACCAGGACGTGCTCGACCA
>JBKGZF010000405.1:0-2696 GCA_046545715.1 Nitriliruptoraceae bacterium
GGATCGCACGGCTCGGAAGGGCCATTGGTCACCGACTGTCCGCCGACGACGGACCAGCGACCCTTCCCTCGGCGCCAAGCCGCGGCCACACTGACCAACGCCCCGAGCTTCAGCGCTCGACTGGGTGCGGCCCACCAGTGCAACCCGAAGACCAGCGCAGCCCGAAGGCGGACCGCGATCACATCACGCAGGGCCGTCAGCACGCCTACCGCCACCCGTCCTCGGAAGTGGTGCCTCGAAAGTGGTGACGATGGCCGACGAGGTGTCGGTGTTCCTCAGCGGCGATGTCATGATGGGTCGTGGCATCGACCAGATCCTGCCGCATCCAGGCGATCCGACCCTGTATGAGCGCTTCGTCGACGACGCCCGGACCTACGTGAGCCTCGCCGAGCGACGCAACGGATCGATCCCGGCTCCGGTCGACTTCGCCTGGCCGTGGGGCGAGGCACTCGATGCGCTCGGTGACGCCGCGCCGGACCTGCGGATCATCAACCTCGAGACCTCGATCACCACCGTCGACACCTTCGCGCCCGGCAAGGGCATCCACTACCGCATGACGCCGGCGAACCTGCCTGCGGTGACGGTCGCGCAGCCGGACGTGTGCGTCCTCGCCAACAACCACGTGCTGGACCTGGGCCCAGCGGGGCTGGACGAGACCCTCGCGACGTTGGCGCACACAGGGCTGCCGTCCGCAGGGGCCGGCCGCGGCAACGACGAGGCCGCCCGTCCCGCGACGATCGCCGTGCGAGGCGGTCGGCGCCGGGTGCAGATCCACGCGGCCGCGATGCCCTCCAGCGGCGTCCCGCCCGAGTGGGCCGCGACACCTGACGCGCCCGGTGTCAACTACCTCGCCGACGCCTCACCCCGGCGTGTCGAGCAACTGCTCACCCGGATCGAGGATCACCGGCAACCCGGCGACCTGGTGATCGTCTCGATCCACTGGGGGAGCAACTGGGGCTACGAGGTGGCACAGGAGCAGTCCCGGCTGGCCCATCAGCTGATCGACGGTGGGGTCGATGTGGTGCACGGCCACTCCTCGCACCACCCGCGCCCGATCGAGGTCTACCGCGAGCGGCTCATCCTCTACGGCTGCGGCGACCTCATCAACGACTACGAGGGCATCAGCGGCCACGAGGCCTTCCGCAGCGACCTACGGCTGCTCTACCTCGCGTCACTCGACGCCGACACCGGGCAGGTGACGGGACTGCGGATGCTCCCCATGCAGGCACGACGGATGCGTCTGGAGCGCGCACCGCGATCGCAGGCCGCATGGTTGGCCTCGCTGCTCGACGACCTCAGCCGGCCCCTCGGCGCCCCGATCAGCCTGGGGACTGATCCTGAGCCTCACCTGCGCCTGACACGTTGAGGCCATCGGGCCCTGGTACGTACGGCACGAACGGCGTACCCCGGAAGTAGGCGTCGAAGGTGCCGGCATGCGAACCCACACCCATGTCCTGACCGGCGTGCTGCTCCTGGTGGTCGCGGCTGCTGCCCTCATCGCGGTGCTGGACACCGAACCGGCTGACCGGCCCGGGGCAGATGGCGTCCTCGAGCTCACCATCACCGACTACCAGCTCGAGCCCGCGGAGTTCACCCTCCCCGCCGAGGAGCCCGTTCGCCTCGTCATCACCAACACCGACAACCACGACCATGACCTGACCATCGGCCGGGGAGTGGTCGAGCAGACGGGCCGACCGGCACGGTTCGAGCAGTGCTTCTTCGCCGAGGCTGAGGCGAGCGCAACGCCCAGCCAGGCGCTGATCGCCCCCAGCGAGTCGGTGCCGGCGGCCACCGTGAGCATCGACGCCGAATCGACGGTGACGCTGGAGGTGTCGGCGCCAGCCGAGCTGGCCGGCACCTGGCAGGTCGGCTGCTTCATCGGCCCCGGCTGCGACTACCGCATGACCCTCACCGGTGAGCTCACGATCGAGCCGCCCGCCGATGGCCAGGGTCGCCCCGATCGAGCCTGACCACCTGACCACCAGGGTGACCACCAGCGTGATCACCAACGGTCGACGATCGACCGGATCAACGATCAACGACCGTCGTCGCGACGGCTCCCCTCACCCCTTCCGCTTTTCCCCCATAAGTAACATTACGTAAACTACCGATGGACGACGCGCTCCCCTCCACGATCCCAGGGGGCTGCCCCCCGATCCGATGCCGCCCGTGCGGCTCCACCCAGTACGACATGGTCAGCGTGGCACCACCCAGCACGAGGCGGCGCCACGCCGTACGAGACGGCGCCAGGGCCATACGACGCGGCGCTCTGCCGTACGACGCGGCGCCACACGGTGCCACCATCCCGGATCCAGCCACCCGGAACCAGCCACCTGACCAGGCGGGCATCGATCATCACCAACCGCGCCGACCCGCTCGGCTAGACCGGCAGGGCCGGCTGGTCGCTCGTCGAGTTCGGTGTGGGACGCGATCGCTGGCGGGCATATCCAGAGTGGCCATCCGGCGGATCACCCGGGGGCCTGTCGGCCCGGCCACCCGGCGGATCACCCGGAGGCTCGTCGGCCTGAGCGTCCGGTCGATCAGGAAGGGAGCTCGCCGGCTGTCTATCTGGCGTACCACCAGACGATGCGCCAGGCCCGCCGGCGGCACCAGGGCCTCCACCTCCACGTTCGTCGTGATGGTGTGAGGGGTGGTGGTAGTTGACCTGGCCGTGGTGGATGGTCATGGTCCAGCCA
>JBKGZF010000406.1:0-2682 GCA_046545715.1 Nitriliruptoraceae bacterium
CCGGGCTCGCCGCGTTGAGCGCGGCGGGGCACGAGTACAGCTTCGTGCCGCGGATACCCGGCATGGTCTGCACGATCGACGGCCGTCCCGATCCGTGCAACGGCGCGCCGGAGGACGCCTACTGGTCCTACTGGCGTGCTCTGGAGGGGGGCAGTTGGAGCTACGCCTCCCGAGGGGCGGGGGAGCAGGACCCCAAGCCCGGCGACGTCGAGGGCTGGGCGTTCGGTGCCGGCGATCCGCCTGGCACGGCCCCACCGGCTCCGGGCCCGGACGACGACGAGGCAGAGACCGACACCGGTCAGGGGGACGGCGACGACGGTTCCGAGACGTCCGGCGACGGCGATGCTGGGGCTGACGACGGATCGGGGTCCGACGACCAAGGGCAGGACGCTGGGTCCTCTGACGGTGGCAGCGGGGGCGGGTCCGAGCAAGCCCAGGCTGAGGCGGGTGACGGGGACGACCCGTCGGACGAACGGGGGGATGAGCAGGGAGACGAGCAGGGAGACACCGACGCGGACGGCGCGGCGTCGTCCAGCGACGACGGGGAGCTCGACCGCGACGGACCGCAGGTACCTCGCCCAGCAGCGGAGGCTGGAACGGGGGACGACGCGGCCGGTGATGACAGCTCCCGGGAGGACGAGGACGACCCGGGCGACGAGGACGCGCCGTCACGGGTCGATGACCGCTCCGACGAGGTGGAGGATGCCGACGCGGTCGCCATCGGCGGCCGCTCCGGCGGCGCGGACTGGGCCGGGGTAGCGGTCGGGGCCACGTTGGTCGTCGCGCTCGCGGGTGGTGCGGTCCTCCAGGGCCGCCGGCGTCGCCTTGGGCCCGGACCATGATCGGTGTCGACAGCCGGCCGCTCCCACGCCAGCTCCATCCCGGTGCCTGGTGGCTGTGGGCGCTCGGTCTCGTCGCGGCGGCGACCCGGACGCTCAACCCCCTGCTGCTCGGGTTGATCCTGGCGGTCGCTGCCTACGTCGTCAGCGCCCGGCGGACCGACGCGCCGTGGGCCCGGTCGTTCGTGGTCTTCTTCAAGCTCGCGCTGATTGTGCTCGGCGTGCGGTTCGTCGCGCAGGTGCTGCTGGGGGTCGCGACGGGCGAGACGGTCCTGTTCACCCTGCCGGAGCTGCCGCTGCCGGATTGGGCGGCTGGCGTCGCGGTGGGTGGCGCCATCACGCTCGAGTCGGTCGTCGCCTCGTTCGTCGAGGGCCTGCGACTGGCCACGATCCTGGCCTGTATCGGTGCCGCGAACGCGCTGGCCAACCCCAAGCGCCTCTTGGCGGCGGTACCCGCCCCGCTCTACGAGGTCGGCGTGGCCGTGGTGGTCGCGTTGTCGTTCGCGCCGTCGCTGGTCAGCAGCGTGCAGCGCATCCGGGCTGCCCGTCGGCTGCGTGGCCGGCCCGACCGTGGCCTGCGCAGCCTGGTCGCAGTGGGGCTGCCGGTGCTCGAGGAGGCGCTGGAGCGTTCCATCGACCTGGCGGCCTCGATGGATTCGCGCGGCTACGGCCGTCGCGCCCCGGTGACCGCCACGATCCGCAGGCTGACCGGCACGTTCACCCTGCTCGGGCTGCTGGGCATCGCCATCGGGGTGTACGGCGTGCTCGATGCGACCAGCCCCCTGCTGCTGGGGGTGCCGACGCTGCTGGTGGGGTTGCTGTTGGCCGGGGTCGGCCTGGTGCTCGGCGGTCGCCGGGCGATCCGGACCCGTTACCGCCCAGATCCGTGGGCGGGTCCGGAGTGGATCACGGCCGCCAGCGGGATCGCTGCCGCAGCGGCGGTGATGCTCGGTGGTGCGCTCGCGCCGGAGGCGGTCGCTCCGCCGACGCAGCCGCTGGTGGTCCCACCGCTGCCCTTGCTGCCCACGCTCGGACTGCTGCTGGCGGTGCTGCCGGCCTGGCTCACACCCCCACCCGAGACCCTGGTCCGCGATGTCCGTCGGGAGCGCGTCGCGGCTACCGCCTCCCCGGTCGAGAAGGTCGAGACGTGATCGACTTCGAGCAGGTCACCTTCACCTACCCGGATGCGCCGCAGCCGACGCTCGTGGACGTCGATCTGCACGTCGCCGAAGGTGAGCTGTGCCTGGTCGTCGGGCGCACCGGCTCGGGCAAGTCGACGCTGCTGCGTGCGGTCAACGGCCTGGTGCCCCACTTCACCGGTGGCATGCTCGCCGGACGGGTGACCGTCGACGGACGGGACACCCGCACCCATCCGCCTCGGGAGCTCGCTGACGTGGTCGGCGTCGTCGGCCAGGATCCGCGCTCGGGCTTCGTGACCGACACGGTCGAGCAGGAGCTGGCCTACGGCATGGAGTCGCTGGGGCTGCCCGGTGACGTGATGCGCCGCCGGGTCGAGGAGACCCTCGACCTGCTCGGGCTGCATGAGCTGCGCTCGCGACCCCTCGAGCAGCTCTCCGGCGGCCAGCGTCAGCGGGTGGCCATCGGGGCCGTGCTGACCACCCACCCTTCCGTGCTGGTGCTCGACGAGCCGACGTCCGCGTTGGACCCACCGGCCGCCGAGGAGGTCCTCGCAGCGCTGCAGCGGCTGGTCCACGACCTCGGGGTGACGGTCCTGCTCGCCGAGCACCGCCTCGAGCGCGTGGTGCAGTACGCCGACCGCGTGGTGTTCGTGCCCGGTGACGGCCGGGCGCTGCGGGTGGGCAGCCCCGGGGAGATCCTGCGC
>JBKGZF010000407.1:0-2678 GCA_046545715.1 Nitriliruptoraceae bacterium
ACCTCGTACGGCTCGCCGGTCGCGGCGACCGCCTGCAGTACCTGCTGTTCGAGCTCGGTGGGGTCGTCCACATCTGCCTCGCTGATCGCCTCGGGGATCGTGAGATTGCCGGGTGAGCCGGCCGTGTGAGCTGGCCGGGTGAGCCGGCCGGGTGAGCTGACCGGGTGAGCCTGCCGTCCGTGCGCGGCCGTGTCGAGCCCGGCTGGCCGACAGCGACGTCGAGGTGGCAGGGCGGCGTGGTGGCACGGCCACCAGCGGTGGCTAGGAGCTGGCCCCTGGTGAGGTGAGCGAGACGGCGGGGACCAGCAGCTCAGCGTCGCTCAGCGCACCGTGCTGCCCTGGCATGCGCCCACCGAACGGGTCGCGCTCACCGTGGATCCAGGCCACCTCGGTGTCGGCGAGCACCAGCAGGTCGCCGATGCGTGCGTCGATCCCCGCACGCTGGCGCACCGCCGGACCGAACCAGCCGGCGCTGATCGCCTGCTCACGGGTCACCACCCGTCCTGTCGCACCGGCGTGGGCACGCCAGGTGGCGGCGACCTCGTCACGGGCGCCTGGCTCGACGTGCAGCTGCCGGGCGCGCGGATCCCCGCCGAGCATCCGCACGCCGGCGAGCAGCTCGGGCCGCTCGGCGAGGTCGATCAGCCCCTGTGGGGGCACCTCGACCATCCCGTGGTCGGCGATCACCACCAGCGCCACGCGCGGAGGCAGCTGCTCACGCCAGCGCGTCAGGGTCGCATCGGCCCGGGCGAGCTCGACGCACCAAGCTTGAGAGCCGGGGCCGTGGCGATGGCCGGCGGTGTCGATGTCGCCGTGGTGGGCGTAGGCGATCGCAGGTCCGGGGATGACCGCCTCGACGGCCGCCGCCAGGGTGGCATCGAGTCCCGATGCGGCCACGATCGAGCCGCCGCGCAGCGCTGCGCGGGTCAGGCCCGACTCGGCGAAGCTCGGCTCGAGGACGGTCGTGGCGGCGATGCCGTGGTCGAGCGCCTGGCTGAACACGGTCGTCAGTGGCTGGTAGGCCTCCGGTGGCAGATCGTCGCGTGCGTCGGGACCGTGCAGCTGGCTGTCCCACCGCCAGGTCAAGGAGATCAACGGCCTGTCCGAGCCGGCCACACCGCAGGCGGTGCCGATGATCCCGTGCTCGATCGGCGGGGTCCCGGTCCCCAGGGAGGTCAGGTTCGTCGGCGTCGTGGTCGGGAAGGTGGCGTCGAGCGTGGGGCCGGGGGCCCCGGTCAGGGTGGGGGCGAGGGCGGCATGCTGATCGAGCAGCGCACGGCCGAGTCCGTCCACCACCAGCACGATCACCCCCGAGACATCGGGCGGCAGGCTCAGGGGAGTGGCGCTGCCACCGCGTACGGCCGACAGCGCAGCGGGAAGGACCGCGCTGATCGAACCGCTGCTCGCCGCGGGGATGCGCACGGGCCAGCCGCGGTCAGTAGCCGAGGTCGACATGGACCGGGCCGAGCAGCTCCTCGCCACGCGTATAGCGAGCCACGTTCTCACGCACCCGGTACCACAGCAGGCGGATGCCCATCTCCGGGGTGTTGCCGACGTGTGGGGTGATGATCGCGTTGTCCAGCGTCCACAGCGGGTGGTCGTCGGGCAGCGGCTCCGGGTCGGTGACGTCCAGTCCGGCACCGCCGATCTGCTCCTCGCGCAGCGCGTCGACCAGCGCCGGGGTGTCGATGTGTGGGCCCCGGGCGACGTTGACCAGCCAGGCGTGCGAGGGCATCACCGCGAGGGCGTCGGCGTCGATGATCCGTTCGGTGCGGTCGGTGAGCGCCAGGGCGAGGACGACGAGGTCGGCCCGGGCCAGCGCCTCGGACAGGCGGTCGGGCCCCACCACCTCGCCGACGCCGTCGATCGGCTCGACCCGGTTGCGGACGATCGTGAGTTGGACACCGAACGGGAGCAGTAGCCGCACCAGTGACCGCGCGATCTCGCCGCCACCGAGGATGCAGACGCTCGAGCTCAGCAGGTTGACCCCGTACGGACCGCTCCAGCTCGAGGCGCGTGCGTACCGGCCGATGCCACGTAGCCCGCCGAGTGCGAGGGCGAGGGCGTGCTCGGCAACCGGCTCGGCGTAGACGCCCTTGCCGCAGGTCCAGATGTGGTCGTGATCGAGCAGGTGCACGAACGGCTCGATCCCCGCGAACGGCAGCTGGATCCAGTCGATGTCCGGGTGTTCGTCCAGGACCCGCCGCAGGCCGTCGGCGTCGGTGGGGTCGGTCCAGATCACCGCTTCGGCGTCGTCGACGGAGACCAGCTCGCCGCCTCCCTCGGTGACCGCCGAGACGAGCTGGGGCCGGTGGCCCTCCGGCAGCAGGGCACAGCGAGGAGCCTCCACCTTGACCTCCAGATCAGGTCTTCCGGATCGTCCGAGGGCCCTGTGAACGCTAGTCGCGGCGCGCGGAGGACGTCATCGAGACATCACGGCAGGTGGCTCACCAGCGTCGCGAAGTGCTCGCCGCGGGCGACGAAGTCGCGGTAGCTCGCGAAGGACGGTGCGGCGGGCGAGAGCAGCACCGTGCCTCCGGCCGGGGTGCGTTCGGCTGCGAGCTCGACGGCTCCGGCCAGGTCCTCGGCCCACTCGACCCGCTCGCCAGCGACCGCTGACAGCGGCTCGAGCCACCGGTCACCGAGCGGTGGCAGCAGCACCGCGCGCACCCGGTCGT
>JBKGZF010000408.1:0-2666 GCA_046545715.1 Nitriliruptoraceae bacterium
CTCCGAGGGATGGCCGACCTGCTGGACGCGACCGTCGCGCAGGACGAGCAGGCGGTCGGAGATCGACAGCGCCTCCTCCTGGTCGTGGGTCACGAAGACGACCGTGAGATCGAGCTCGTCCTTGAGTCGCCGGATCTCGTCGCGCATCACCACCCGCAGGTTCGCGTCCAGGTTGGACAGCGGCTCGTCGAGCAGCAGCACCTTGGGACGCAGGACCAGGCACCGTGCCAGCGCGACGCGCTGCTGCTGGCCCCCGGAGAGCTCGTTGGGCTTGCGGTCGTCCTTGCCGGTCAGCTGCACCATCTCCAGCGCATCGGCGACCCGCTGCTGGCGCTCACCGCGATCGACGCCGCGGACATCCAGCCCGTAGGCGACGTTCTGGGCCACCGTCAGGTGGGGGAACAGCGCGTAGGCCTGGAACACCATCCCGGTTGGGCGGCGCTCCGGCGGCAGGTCGTCGATCGGCTGGCCGTCCAGGACGATCGAGCCCTGGTCCTGGCGCAGGAAGCCGCCGAGCATCCGCAACAGCGTGGTCTTGCCACACCCGGAGGGCCCGACGAAGGAGACGAGCTCGCCACGGATGACGTCCAGTGACAGCTCGTCTACCGCGACCAGCTCGCCGAACCGCTTGGTGACCCCGCGGATGCTCAGGAACGCGGCGGGGTCGGGCTCGCTTCGCACGGTGGGCTCACTGCTCATCTTCGATCTCCGGCTGGGACGGGTGGCGGGTGGACCGGCAGCATCACATCCCGAGGTTGCTGCGACGCTCCAGCCAGCGCAGCGCACCCAGGATCGCGAGCACGGTGCAGATCAGCAGGAACGACATCGCCGAGGCCTCGCCGATCGCGGCGGTGTTGGCGAGGTTGAGGATGTAGACCGCGGCCAGGTTGGTCCCCGGGGAGACCAGGAACACCACCGAGCTGATCGTGACCATGGTCGTCATGAAGGTGTAGACAAACCCGGACATGAACGCCGGCAACAGCAGGGGCACCGCGAC
Source organism: Nitriliruptoraceae bacterium (assembly GCA_046545715.1). Classification (GTDB taxonomy): domain Bacteria; phylum Actinomycetota; class Nitriliruptoria; order Nitriliruptorales; family Nitriliruptoraceae; genus SKTG01. The sequence continues at coordinate 998 of JBKGZF010000408.1, forward strand.
GCGCCAGAAGGTACGCACCGGTCCGGCGCCGAGGTCAGCCGAGGCCTCTTCGTAGGCGGTGTCGATCTGGTGCAGCTTGCTGATGGCGGCGCTCATGGCGACGCCGATGTTGCGGAACGCCATGTTGATCACCAGGATCGCAAGCGTCCCGGTGAGGTAGAACGGCGAGCCGTTGAACACCAGCACGTAGCCGATGCCGATGACGGTCCCGGGCACCGCCAGCCCGAAGAGCGAGCTGAACTCCTGGAACCCACGCGCGGGGATGTCCTTGCGCGCCAGCACGAAGCCCTGGATCACACCGAGGGCGGAGGCGACCAGCGCCGCTAGCAACGCGACCACCAGGCTGTTGCGGATGTAGTCGAGGCCCTGCCCGGTGGCGAAGTGATCCAGCGTGAACGAGTTGTTCACGCCGAGCGTGCGCACGAACGCGCCGACGACCACGAAGGAGAACATCACCGCGATCGCACCAACGACGACGCTGCTCAGCCCCACGCAGGCCCGGCGGATGCCGGGGTTGAGTGGCTCGGGGTCGCCGCCGCCGAGCGAGGCCTCGGTGGCCGCATCGCCGAGCACCCGCCGCTGGAGCAGGAACACCACGATCGATGGGACGATCAGCGCGACACCGACCACCGCCGCCATCGACAGCTCCTGCTGGCCGACGATCAGCAGGTAGGCGTCGGAGGCGAGCGTCGGCCTGCCTCCGCCGATGATGATCGGGTTGGAGAAGTCGGCCAGCACCAACACGAAGACGATCAGGTAGGCCTTGTAGATGCCGGTGCGGGCGGCGGGGAGGGTCACGCGACGCAGTGTGGTCAGCTGCGTGGCACCACAGTCGCGCGAGGCGTGCTCCAGCGCGGGATCGAGCGAGCGCAACGCGCCCTCGATCAGCATGTAGGCCACCGGGAAGTAGCCGAGCGCCTGGGCGATCACGATCCCGTGGAGGCCGAAGATGCTCGCCTCGACCCCCACGAGCGAGAGCACCTGCGAGAGCAGCCCGCGGCGCCCACCGATCGTGATCAGCGACAGCGCGAAGATGAACGGTGGGGCCACCAACGGCAGCAGCGCGACCACCCGGAACACCATCGTCAGCGGCCCACGCGTCCGGGTGGTGTACAGCGCCAGGGGGATCGCAAGGCCGACGGTCAGGGTGGTGGAGGCGACCCCGAGGATCAGGCTGTTGCGCGCCGACGCGCGGTAGTACTCGGTGCCGATGAACACGCGGTAGAGGTCGAGCGTGAACCCTCCCTCACCGCGCACGCTGGCGATGAACAGCGCCCCCACCGGCACGAGGATGAAGGCGACGACCAGCACGGCCAGCACGAGCGCCACCACGGCCGAGACGGGATCGTTGCGCCAGGCACGCAGCCGCCGCCGCCACGCCGAGCCGGGCCCGCCGGCCTGCGACGGGCCCGGTCCAGCGTCGGCCTCGGCCCCCTCGGCCAGAGGCGATGAGCTCACAGCTGCACTCCGTGGGGTCGACGGTGACGCGGGTGGCGCTCCCGCGTCAGCCGCGCAGGGACAGGGGCCGGCCTGGCGCTAGTTGCCGAAGCGATCGACCCACTCGTCGATCACCCGGTCGTTGTCCTCGGCCGCCTGCTTCGCGTCGTAGTCGATGAAGTTCGGCTCGAAGTCGATGGTGCCCTCGATGTCCTGGCGGGTCACCAGGGCC
>JBKGZF010000409.1:0-2663 GCA_046545715.1 Nitriliruptoraceae bacterium
GCTGCTGTGGGTCGCGACCCTGGTCGCGTTGCTGACGATCGACCTCGGTGCCTACCTAGTGGCCGCGTCGCGCGCCCAGTCCCTGGCCGACGCCACGGCGCTGGCCGCGGTGTCGACCGAGGCGCCCTCGACGGCGGTGCGTACCCCCATCGTCGAGGCCGACCGGGTCGCGGTCGCCGGCCGTGGGCAGCTGGTGCACTGCGACTGCGCACCAGGCAGCCGCCAGGTCGAGGTCACCGTCAGCGTGCCCGTGCCCGGCCTGATGCTGCCGAGCCTCGGCGCAGCGCGTGTCGCCGCCGACGCCGCTGCCGAGCTCGCCCCGCCCGACGATCTCCCGCTCGGACCCACGCGCGACCGCTCGGTCTGGAGCGACGCGCCCGGGTGAGGCGGTGGGTGGTACCTGGCCGGGATCACGTGCAACCTCGCCGGGGCGCCGTGCGTCGTACCCGTCGGACGTCGCGGCGAGGAGGATGTCCATGAAGGTGGCCGAGGTCGGGTACGCCCGGCGCGTCCGGCGCTCGGTGTCGCTGTTGGCGGGGTGGCGCTCGGTGCGCTGCTGACGGCCTGCGGCGGTGAGCAGGCCTGGACCACCTACACCAGCGACGACGGGCTGGCCTCCGACGCGGTGGCCTCGGTCACGGTCGGGAACGACGGCACGGTGTGGGCTGGGACGCATGCCGGGGCGACCTCGATCGCTGGCGAACGATGGACCAGCCACTCGCCGCAGGACGGGCCCGTCGGCAGCCTCGTGGTCGATGTCTCGGTGGACGGAGACGACCGTGTGTGGGCCGCTTCCACCGATGGGCTCGCCACGTTCGACGGTGAGCGGTGGGAGGCCGACGGTGGAGCGGTCAGTCTGCCCGACTGGCCGGCGAGCGCGCTCACCGTCGCCGGCGACGGGCGCGTGCTGGCCGGCAGCGACGGGCTCTACCGCCTCGAGGAGGATGGCCAGCGGTGGCGGCGACTGCCTGAAGGGCCGGACTCGGTGGACTACGCCACGCTCACCGTCGCCGACGACGGCACCGTGTGGGCCGCTCCCGACGTCGTTTCCGGCGGCCAGGCGCTGTTCGAGTACGACGGGAGCGACTGGACCGTCCACGTCACCAGCGAGGACCCCGATGCGGACGCGAACCCGGCGGGGGTGCTACCCGGTCGCCTCGTCCGTGACGTGGTCGTCGATGCCGACGGCACGGTCTGGGCGGGCACCGACCAGGGGCTGGCCAGCTACGACGGCGAGGGCTGGACCCACCGCGGAACCGAGGACGGGCTGCCGCACGCGGGCGTGCATGCACTCGCCATCGACCGTGACGGCGGGATCTGGGTCGCGACCCTCGAGGAAGGGGTCTCCGAGCCTGACCATGCCGTCAGTCGCTTCGACGGCGAGAGCTGGGTGACCTACACCACCGACGACGGGTTGCCCGACGGCTGGGTGGAGGACCTCGCCGTCGGTGACGACGGATCGGTGTGGGCGGCGACCCAGTCCGGGCTCGCCCGCTACGAGCACTGACCGTCAGGGATGACCGAGCGGACCCGACGGGATCGCGAACCTGTGACGAGCCGCTTAACGCGCGGTGGGAGCGTCCGACAGGCTCGACAGTCTCCATCGAGAGGGGAAACCCATGCGCGAGCGGTCGACGAACGGGCACACAGCCACCAAGCAACCGCAGGAGGGCGGGTCCGCGCCGTCACTGACCGACGCACTGGTCACCTGGCAGCCGGTCCTCGACGCGCTCGGCACCAACGTGTTCGTGGCGGACCAGGACCTCAACATCGTCTTCGCCAACAAGCAGGCGATGGCGACGTTGCGCCGGATCGATGGCACCCTGCGCGAGCAGTTCTCGGTCGGGGCCGACCAGATCGTCGGCGGGTCGATCCACCGCTTCCACCGTGACCCACAGCGCGTGGAGCGCATCCTCCACCGCGAGGGCTTCACCCTGCCCCACGAGGCGTCGTTCCGCTTCGGTGACGTCGTGCTGCAGACCACCATCAACGCTGCGGCGGCGATCGACGGCACCGAGCTCGGCTACGTCGTCGCCTGGGAGGAGGTCTCCTCGCTCGAGCAGTACCGCGAGGGGGTCAGCGAGCTGCTGCGCAGCTTCGAGACCTCCGCCGCCGCCGTCGAGGAGATGACCGCCTCCATCGGTGAGATCGCCGAGTCGTCCAACCGGGTCGCCAGCACCACCTCGGCGGGGGTCGAGGAGGCCCAGAAGGCCAGCTCCACCGTGCACGAGCTCGGAGAGGCCAGTTCGGACATCGGCGACGTGGTCGAGACCATCGCTGATGTCGCCGAGCAGACCAACCTGCTCGCGCTCAACGCGACGATCGAGGCGGCCCGAGCGGGCGACGCCGGCAAGGGTTTCGCGGTCGTCGCCGACGAGGTCAAGCAGCTCTCACGCAGCACCGCGCAGGCCACCGACCGCATCGGTGAGCGCATCAAGTCGCTGCAGGGCCAGGTCGGCGAGGTCGTCGCCGCCCTGGAGCGCATCTCCGAGCGGCTGGCCGAGGTCGACGAGCTCCAGTCCGGCGTCGCCGCCTCCGCCGAGGAGCAGCGCGCTGCGACCGACCAGCTCTCCCAGTCGGTCAACGAGGCGGCACGCGATGGCCGCGCGCTGATCGGCGAGGAGGAGGCGGCACCGTCGGGACGGCGTACCCCCGACCCGTCC
>JBKGZF010000410.1:0-2636 GCA_046545715.1 Nitriliruptoraceae bacterium
GCGGCCACCTCGATGGAAGCGGGGTGGGGGTGTGGCAGCCAGAGGCGAAGGGCACGGCGTTCGGGGAGTAGGTTGCCGTGGACGGTGCATGCGGCCACGTTGACCGCTCAGGCGCCTGGAGCGACAGCGAGGTGGTGGTGACGGGCAGCCGACCGCCGGCGGTGCGGATCGACGGGCTGGTGCGCGCCTTCGGAGAGGTGCGGGCGCTCGATGGTGTGTCGCTGACGGTCGGAGCGGGCGAGGTGGTCGGGCTGCTCGGTCACAACGGCGCGGGCAAGACCACCACGGTCCGGCTGCTGACCGGGATCCTGGCCCCGGACGCCGGCACGGTGCGGGTGCACGGTCTCGACCCACTCGGTGACGGGCCAGCGGTCCGACGCGCCACCGGCGTGGTCAGCGCGGTCCCTGCGGTCGATGATCGCCTCACCGCGCCGCAGAACCTGCGCTTCGTCGGCGAGGTGTTCGGGGTCGATCGTGGGCAGGTCGCCGAGCGCGGCGAGCAGCTGCTCGAGCAGCTGGGCCTGGCCGAACGGGCCGACGAGCGGGTCGGTGGCTACAGCTCGGGGATGCGCCAGCGGCTGGCCCTGGCACGCGCACTGCTGCCCGACCCCTCGCTGCTACTGCTCGATGAGCCCACCGCGGCGCTCGACCCGCTGGCCAGCCGTGACGTCCGCGATCTGATCGCGCGGCTCGCACACGAGCAGGAGCGCAGCGTGCTGTTGTGCAGCCACAACCTGGTCGAGGCACAGGAGCTCTGCGACCGCGTCGTGGTGCTCGAGCACGGACGGGTCATCGCCGACGGGCCGCCCTCGCAGCTCGCCGCCGAGCTCGACATCGGTCGGTTGGCGCTGCAGGTCGACCCCGATCACCGGGAGCTGGCCGAGCAGGTGCTCGCCGCCGCCGGTGCGCCTTACGAGCTGGGTCCGCCCGGCCGGCTGACCGCGACCAGCCTGGCCGGGCTCGACGTGCCCACGTTGGTCGCCGAACTGGTCGCCGCGGGTGTGCGCGTGCACGCCGTGACCCCACAAGACGCCTCGCTCGAGGACGTCTACTTCGCACTGCACAGAAGGAGGGGCTGATGGGTCGCGCGGCGCGCGGGAGCGGGTGGGACCGCCGCGGGATCCTGGCGGTCGTCGCACGTGACCTGCGTGTGGTCCGCGGGAGCAAGCCGGTGATCCTGCCCATGTTGATCGTGCCGTTGCTGCTGCTGGTGGTGCTGCCGGCGGGGGTGGTGATCTCGGCGCGGCTCGGCGCAGCGGCGATCGACCTCGCCGAGCTGGAGCCGATGCTCGAGCTGCTGCCGGACGACATCACCGCGCAGGTCGTCGCCGACCCGACCGCGGGGATCATCGAGGTGGCGCTGGTCTACCTCGTCTCGCCCCTGCTACTGATCGTCCCGCTGATGACCGCCAGCGTCATCGCCGCTGACTCGATCGCCGGGGAGCGTGAGCGAAAGACCCTGGAGGGCCTGCTGCTCACGCCACTGACCGACCGCGAGCTCTTCGTCGCCAAGCTGCTGGGCGCCTGGTTGCCGGCGGTCGCCGTCGGCATCGGCGGCGGCGTGCTCTACGCCGTGGTCGCCGAGGTGGCCGCCATCGGAGCGGTCGACGGGCTGCTGTTCCCCAACGTGCTGTGGCTGGCGTTGATCGCCTGGCTCGGGCCGGCCCTGGCCGCGATCAGCCTCGGTGCCACGGTGGTCGTCTCCGCCCGGGTGAAGACGGTGCAGGAGGCCTTCCAGATCGCCGGGATCGTGGTCCTGCCGGTGGTGGTGCTGATCGCCGGCCAGGCCGCCGGGCTGCTGGCGCTGTCGACCGGACTGGTGCTCGCCGCAGGTGCGGTGAGCTGGGTCATCGCGGTGCTGGTGCTGCGCGCGGGGATGAGCGCGGTCAGCCGCACCCGGCTCGGCGAGCGGCTCTAGGCGCCCCCTCGCCTCGGCGAGCGGCTCTGGGTGAGCCCAGCCCGCGGCCGCCGGCCGCGGGGCTCAGCGCACGTTGGCGAGCAGCTCGCTGGCGAGGTCGTCGAGCATCTGCTTGGCGTCGCCGAAGAGCATGACGGTGTTGTCACGCTCGAACAGCGGGTTCTTGATGCCCGCGTAGCCGGGGGAGAGGCTGCGCTTGATCACGAACACCCGGTTGGCCTGCTCGACGTCGAGGATCGGCATGCCGGCGATCGGGCTGGTCGGGTCGGTGCGCGCCAGCGGGTTGACCACGTCGTTGGCCCCCACCACGATCACCACGTCGGTCTGGACGAAGTCCTGGTTGATCTCGCTCATCTCGTAGAGCATCTCGTAGGGCACCTCGGCCTCGGCCAGCACCACGTTCATGTGGCCCGGCATCCGGCCGGCCATCGGGTGGATGGCGAAGCGCACGTCGGCGCCCTGACGCTTGAGGGCGTTGGCGACCTCGTAGACCGCGTTCTGGGCACGTGCGGCCGCCAGGCCGTAGCCCGGCACGATGATCACCGACTGGGCGGCCTCGAGCACCATCGCGGCGGACTCCGCGTCGGCCGAGACCACGCCCTCGTACTCACCGTGCTCGCTGGCCTCGCCCCCGTAGCCGCCGATCAGGACGTTGAGCAGCGAGCGGTTCATCGCCACGCACATGATCTGGGTGAGGATCAGCCCGGCCGCACCGACG
>JBKGZF010000411.1:0-2635 GCA_046545715.1 Nitriliruptoraceae bacterium
GCTGCGCCGCAACGTGAACCTCAAGATCCTGCTGTTCAACAACGAGATCTACGGCCTGACCAAGGGGCAGTACTCGCCGACCTCGCCATTGGGCTCCATGCACAAGTCCACGCCGCTCGGCTCGCTCGACCGGCCGATCAACCCGGTCAGCCTCGCGCTAGGGGTCGAAGCCACCTACGTGGCCCGTTCCATCGATACCGACCGGCAGCATCTGACCAGCGTCCTGCGGGGCGCCTACGAGCACCGCGGCTCGGCGTTCGTGGAGATCTACCAGAACTGCAACATCTTCAACGATGGCGCCTTCGCGGCCTTGAAGGACAAGGACAAGAAGGACCACAACCAGATCCGGCTCGAGGCCGGCAAGCCGATCACCTTCGGGCCCGAGGGCGAGCGGGCGGTCGTGGCCGAGTCCGACGGCTCGATGTCGATCGTCCCCACCGAGGAGGCCGGGGACCGCGTGGTCGTGCATGATCCCGCGCGTGACGAGCCCACCACGGCCTTCGCGCTGTCACGGCTCGCGCTCAACCCGGTCGGCCCGACCCCGATCGGGATCTTCAGGGACGTCGACCGCCCCGTCTACGACGAGCTGGTCCGTGAGCAGGTCGCGCAGGCCAAGAGCGATCAGGGCGAAGGCGATCTGACGGCCCTGCTGTCCAGCGGCAATGTGTGGGACGTGCTCTGATCCGTCGACCACCTCGCACCGGCCCGAGGTCCGGTGGGTGGTCTCAGGTGAGGGGCGGGCACGCTCGCCACTGCGGTAGGTCAGCCAGGCCGGCGTGCGCGCAGCACGAAGGTGCTGGGCACCAGCTCGAGCTTGGCTGCTGAGTCCACGTCGATCCATCCCCGCTGCAGCCACGGCTCCGCGGGACCGGGCGGCGGCTCGGCCATGCGCTCGACGACCAGCCCGGCGCCGCTGACGGCGGTGAACCACCTCGAGGGGGATCTGAACCACGACCGCAGTGCCACCGGGGCCTCGGTCAGCCCGTCGAAGCTCCAGTCACGCTGCTGCTGGTGGTAGGAGGTGTGCCATCCGTACGGTGCGACATCGTGGGTCGAGACGTCCGCCGGGTGCAGCACGCTCATGGCGAACACACCACCGGGGCGCAGATGCGATGCGATGCGCTTGAGGCACGTGTCCAGCTCGGCGACGTAGTCAAGCGCCTGTACCGAGACCACGAGGTCGGCGTCTCCGGCTGGTAGCTCAGCGAGCACAGCATCGTCGCCGAGGTGGAACTCAGCGTTCACGCCGGCCGCGTCGATGCGCTCACGTGCGAGCTTCAGCTGGGCGCTCGACGGGTCGATCCCGGTCAGCTCGGTCGCGCCGAGGTGGTGCAGCGCGAGTAGGTCCTGGCCCCCTCCACACCCCAGCACCGTGACCCTCGCTCCACCGACGACGTCGCTGATGAGCTCGAGCTGCGACTCCGATGGGCAGCGGATGCCCCAGGCGAGTTCCTGTTCCGGCCAGCCGACCTCACGGTCGTAGGCCTCGGCCAGGAGGTCCCAGCCCGCGGCGTTGTCCGGGCCCGCGGCATTGTCGGGGCCTGCATCCTTCGTGCCCACGTCCCTCGTGCCGGGGTCCTCCGCGCCGGGGTCCTCCGCGCCCGTGCCCGGTACGTGGTCGCTGTGCTCGGCCATCCCGTTCCTTGGTCCTAGCTGGGTGTCGGACCGTAGGCGCGCCTCATCGCCGTGTCGCCACCGAGTGGGAGCGATGCGGCCGGTGCCATGTGGCCGAGGTGCACATCCGCGTTCAGTCAACTATGCTTGAGCTAATCATGGTGGATCACCCGCTGTCGCTGGAGGATCGAGCGGCCCTCTACCGGGCGCTTGGCGATCAGCGGCGTCTGAGGATCGTCGACGCGCTGCAGCACGGCGATCGCTCCTTCGGTTCGCTCGCCGAGCTCACCGGCATGAGCACCAGCCTGCTCACGTTCCACGTCGATGTGCTCGAGGAGGTCGGGGTGCTCCGACGCATCGTCTCGCAGGGCGACGCCCGGCGGCGCTACGTGACGCTCGAGCCGAACCTGCTCACGGTCCTCGGCGAGCCCCCACCGCTCGATCGCTCGGTCGACCAGGTCCTGTTCGTGTGTACGGCGAACTCGGCACGTTCGCAGCTCGCCGCCCATCTGTGGCAGGAGCGGACCGGCTGCCCCGCCCTCTCGGCCGGGACGGAGCCGGCCAGCGAGATCCACCCCACCGCCATCACGACCGCCCACCGCCACGGCCTCGATCTCACGGCCGCCCGCCCGCGGGACTACCACGACCTCGACGTACGGCCCGACCTGGTCGTCACGGTGTGCGACCGAGCCCATGAGCGCGGCCCCGCACCGGCTGCCCCGTCGCTGCACTGGTCGGTCCCCGACCCCGTTGGCGGTGGCGCCGCCGCCTTCGAAGCCGCCTACGAGCGCCTGTCCCTGCGCGTGGATCGCCTGGTCCGGGCCGCATGACGGACCCGGTCAGCGGTAGCGCACTCCCAGCATCAGGCGCCCCCAGCGCTTGCTCTCACCCACCATCCTCGGACCGTCAGAACCGCCTGCGAAGACGCAAGGACCAGCTGTGACCAAGCGACCCGCTCCCACCGACCCGGTCATGCCGCAGGCCGTGGTCGGCAAGCTCAGCAGCCTCGATCGCTTCCTGC
>JBKGZF010000412.1:0-2629 GCA_046545715.1 Nitriliruptoraceae bacterium
ATCGGCGCCCGTGCCGGGCTCGTGCTCGGATGCGTCGGCGCTGCCCGCAGGGAGCAGCTCGTCCACGATCCCTGCTACCTCGCCATCGCTCACGACCGCGGCCCACAGCTGCGGTTCGTCAGCGAGCAGCTCAGCGACACGGCGGCATCCTCGCCGACCGACCAAGCGTGCGGCCGGCGCCTGGAGCAGCTGCTGGGCCTCGTCGCTGCTGGCGGCCCCCGCCCGGATCACGCGGCGGATCGCGGTCAGCAGCGCGGCGAGCGAATCGGCGTCCAGCCGCGCCAGTGCGGCGTCGGTCGGCGGCGGTGGATGCGCGGGCATCGGCGAGGGTCAGCTGCCCGCGGACGGGGCGGTCTCGACCGTGACCGCATCCCGGCCGCCGCACCAGCGACAGGTCACCGACTCGACCGTCCGCGAGAGCGTCTCCTCCTCTTCGACGCGGTCCACGCCACCCAGGTCGAAGTGGTGGTAGCGCCGCATCCTGGTCGTGGCGACCACGTCGAAGCGGGTCACGTTGCCGCAAGCGCCACACCTGAACCGGTGGCCCGCGTCGAGGCCCATCGCAAGCTGCTGATCGAGGCTCTGATCGAGCGGCTCGGACACGTGCTCTCCCTTCGCAACGGGCTGACGACCGGGGACGGCGGCTGGCGCGGATGTCGCGACGAACGTGACCGGGCCAACCGTAGGCGCCAGCGCAGGCCGCGGCGTCACCGCCCCTTACGACGGTCTCGGGCCCGGTCACGAGCGGCGGTGCTCCAGGCCGGGCCGTCCGGAAGCGGTGTCGGCGAGCCCGGCGGTGCCGTGGCCTCCACGCTGGCCGCGTACCACGGTCCGCCGGGCATCGCGGGGAAGCCCGGCAGTGCCACCTCGTCCACGCCACCGTCAGCCACCTGCGCGGCGGCCCGCTGGGCGTCGTCGATCGCCCTCGCGACATCGACGCCGCGGTGGCCCTGCGGGTAGCCCCCCAGCCGATCAGCCGCACGGCGGAAGAGCGTGACCGCCCCGTCGGGGTTCTCGCGCTGCACGTGCACGCACGCGACCGCGATCTGGATGACGCCCTGCCAGAGGTCGGCGTCCTCGGCGGGGGCGGCGTGCCAGACCTCCTCGAGGCACTCGTGCGCCTCGAAGTAGCGATGCTCACCCCAGAGCCTGACCCCGAGCTCGAGCGCCTCCTCGACCGAGCCGGGCGCATGCTCCTCAGCGAGGACGACGCCGGTCGTGCCGTGCGGCAACGGACGACCGGTGCGATCACGCGGCCGTGCCTGCTCGGGACGACCGTCGTCGCGGCGGTCCCGGCGGGGACCGCTCGCACCGGCTGCCTCGCTCACGTGCTCCTCCGGATCGATCCCGGGCAGCGTAACCGGGCCTGGCGCTACCCTCCTCGGCGTGCCCGAGCTGCCCGAGGTCGAGTCCGTACGCCGACAGCTCGCGCCTGTGCTCACGGGGCGACGGATCATCCAGGTGTGGTGGGACGCACCCCCCACCGCCCGGATCGACGACCTCGACCTGGCGGTCGGGCGGAGGGTCGAAGGCGTCGAGCGCCGGGGCAAGTACCTGCTGTGCCGGCTCGACCCGACACCGGACGACGAGCGCTACGAGCTCGTGCTCCACCTCGGCATGACCGGCTCGCTGGCGTTCAGCACGACCACCGGTTCGCAGTCCCGACACCGGCACGTCCGTGCGCGCTTCGACCTCGACGACGGCCAGCACCTGCTGTTCAACGACCCGCGCAGGTTCGGCCGGGCCTCGGTGGTGCCGGCGGGCGACTACGCCGGCCGAATCCCGACGCTGGCGGCGCTCGGACCCGAGCCGCTCGCCGAGGGGTTCGACGTCGCACGCTTCGCCAAGCAGCTGGCCACGACCACCGCCCCGATCAAGGCCCGCCTCCTCGACCAGCGGCTCGTCGCCGGCGTGGGCAACATCTACGCCGACGAGGCCCTCTGGCGGGCGCGCATCCACCCCGCTTCGCGGCGGGTCGGCCGTGAGCGCGCCCGCCGGTTGCATGCCAGCCTGGTCGAGGTGCTCACGGCCGCGATCGAGCGCGAAGGGACCACCTTCAGCGACTACCAGATGATCAACGGCCAGAGCGGACGCTACGCCGAGCACCTCGCGGCCTACGGGCAGGCCGAGCTGCCGTGCCGACGCTGCGGCACCCCGATGCGCCGCACCGTCGTCGCCCAACGCGGCACGACCTACTGCCCGCGTTGCCAGCTGCGCTGAGCCGTCCGACACCTCCTGCAGCAGCCAGCCAGGTGCCGGTCACCGACGCAGCGTCACGGCTCTGCTCGTGCCCGCAGCGAGCCGGCGATCAGCGCGTGAGCGAACGCCCGCGCCTGGTCCGGATCGTCCACGCGCACGTGCATCGGCGGGAAGCTGAAGTACGACAGGATCAGCCGGACCACCACCTCGGCCGCAGCGGCCGGCTCGACCGCGCGCAGCTGGCCTCGGGCCACCCCCTCCTCGATCAGCGTGGTGAACAGCTCGAAGCCCCGCTGCACCAGCGGGCCGCCGTTGGCGGTGATCCGCGGCAGCAGCAGCGCGGGTTCCTCGTCGCGGCCCTTGGTCAGCACCGGGTGCTCGACGAAGAACGACACCCCTGCCAGGAACGCGGCCTCGAGCCGATCAGGAG
>JBKGZF010000413.1:0-2627 GCA_046545715.1 Nitriliruptoraceae bacterium
CGGGTCACCTACGGCATCTCCGACGACGAGGCGTTCGCCGTCGGGCTGACCTGCGGTGGCACGATCGAGGTGTTCGTCCGCCCGCTGACGCCGGACGCGCTCGACCTCGATGAGCTGGGCACGCACATCGGCGCCGAGGAGCCGGTCGCGGTCGCCACGATCGTCGATCACCCCGATCGTCCCGAGCTCGCGGGCACGGCGCTGCTGGTCGAGCCCACCGGCGCGCGTGGCTCCACCGGCAACGAGGAGCTCGATCACGCGATCGTGCAGTCCGCGCAGGGCATGCTCGCGCAGGGAGCGACCGGGCTGCGCCACTTCGGCCCCGACGGCGAGCGTCGGCGCGACGAGGTGGCGGTCATGGTCGAGTCCTTCGCCCCCCGACCCCGGATGCTGGTGTTCGGGGCGATCGACTTCGCGACGGCGGTGGCCTCCATCGGCCGCTTCCTCGGCTACCACGTCACCGTCTGCGACGCCCGTGCACCCTTCGCCACCCGGGCACGCTTCCCGGATGCCGACGAGGTGGTCGTCGAGTGGCCCCACCGCTACCTCGCCAACACCGAGGTGGATCAGCGCACCGCGATCTGCGTGCTGACCCACGACCCGAAGTTCGACGTGCCGGTCCTCGAGGTGGCGCTGTCGACCGATGCGGGCTACATCGGGGTGATGGGCTCGCGGCGCACCCACGACGACCGTCGGCAGCGGCTGCTCGAGACGGGGCTGGACGCGGCCGACCTCGAACGCTTGCGCGCCCCGATCGGGCTCGACCTCGGGGCCCGTACGCCGCAGGAGACGGCCGTCTCGATCGCCGCGGAGCTCGTCATGCTGCGCCATGAGGCCAGCGGTCGCCCCTTGCGTGACCTCGATGGCCCGATCCACCGCGACGTCGCCGATGCGGTGACCCAGGCCGTGGGCACGTGAGTCCGCCGCACGACGCTCAGCCGGTGGTGGGTCGCCCCTGCTCACCATGCCCACGGGGGTGGTGCCGGGTGGCCCCGGCCAGCAGGTCCAGTGCGTGCGGCAGCAGCTCGAGGATGGCACCCAGCGACTCGGTGGCACCGCGCGGGCTGCCGGGCAGGTCGACCAGCAGGGTGGCGCCGCGGATGCCGCACACCCCCCGCGAGAGGTCGGCCATCGGCGTGCTCCGGCGGCCGACCGCGCGCATCGCCTCGGCGAGGCCGGGCGCGTCGCGCTCGAGCACGTCCGCGGTCGCCTCCGGGGTCACGTCCCGCGGGCCGAAGCCCGTCCCTCCGGTGATCGCGACCAGCGCGGCCACCTCGCCGTCGCACAGCTCGCGCAGCGCCTGGGCGATCGCGTCACGCTCGTCGGGGACGGTGACGCGGCGGACGACGCGGAACCCGGCGGCCTCGAGCTGGGCGGTGACCGCATCACCGGAGCCGTCCTCGCGGTGGCCGCTGGCCACGCCGTCGGACGCGGTCACCACCGCAGCCCGGTGCGCGCCGGGGGCCGCGTCGTGTGCCGCCTCCTCGCTGGGCGAGGTGGTGTGTGGGAGCCTGGACACATGAGCCTCCTCGACGGACCGGAGCCTACGGGGCGCAGTGACGCCCCGGAGGCCGAGGTGGTGGCCATCATCCTCGCCGCGGGGCGCGGGCAGCGCTTCGGTGGGGGCACCAAGCAGCTGGCGGAGCTGGCGGGCCGCCCGCTGGTCGCCCACGCCGTGGAGGCGGCGGTCGAGGCGCGCGCCGCCCGGATCCTGGTCGTGGTGGGCCACGATGGGCAAGCGGTCGCTGATGCTGCCCGCGAAGCTGCTGGCGACACGCCCGTCGAGGTGGTGGTCAACCCCGATCACGCGGCCGGACAGGGCACCTCCGTCGCCGCTGGCGCACGGGCGGTCGCGGCGGGGCCCACGCTGCCGGACGCCGTCGTGGTGCTGCTCGCCGACCAGCCGGGCATCCGCCCGGAGACGGTGCGCGCGGTCGCCGCCGCGGTCACCACCGGGGCCTCGGCAGCGCGCGCCAGCTACGCGGATCGTCCCAGTCACCCCGTGGCGTTCGGGCCGCAGGTGCTCGACCGCCTGACCACCCTCACCGGCGACGAGGGAGCCCGTCAGCTGCTCGACGAGCTCGACGTCGTGCACGTGCTCGTGGCGGGACTGGCTCCCCATGACGTCGACACCCCCGACGACCTCGCAGCCCTGCGGGGCCAGCGGATCGGACCTGGCGGCGTGACCCAGTAGTCTCCCGCGTCTCGACGGTCGCGTGTGAAGGGTCCTGGATGCCGTTGGAAGGTCTGCCCCATCTGCGCTCCGGCAAGGTGCGTGATCTCTACGCGGTCGACGACGAGCATCTGCTGCTGGTCGCCTCCGACCGGGTCTCGACCTACGACGTCGTCCATCCCACACCGGTGCCCGACAAGGGTCGGGTGCTGACCGGGCTGAGCGCCTTCTGGTTCGACCAGCTCTCCGACATCGTCGACCACCATCTGGTCTCGACGTCCGTGGCCGAGCTCCCGGCGCCGTTCCAGGCCCATGCCGAGCAGCTACGGGGTCGCTCGATGCTCTGCCGGCGGCTGGACATCGTGCCCTTCGAGTGCGTGGTCCGCGGCTACCTCGTCGGCTCGGGCTGGAAGGAGTACCGCGAGCAGGGCACGGTGTGTGGCCTGCCCCTGCC
>JBKGZF010000414.1:0-2627 GCA_046545715.1 Nitriliruptoraceae bacterium
CCGACCCGCAGGCGGCCGCCTACCGTCCGGCGCCGATCCTGTGAGCACGCGGCCGTCCGTGGGCGCCGCCGGGTGGTCGCCGGTGCGGTCGCGCTCCTAAGGTCGGCCCGGTGACGTGCCCCGCGCGTCTGCCACCATCCGCCGTCTCGAGGTCCCCGTGTCCACTGCCACCTCACCGTCGCCGTCCGACGCCCCGCTGCGCGTGCGCTTCTGTCCCGCGCCGTCCGGCTGGCTGCACGTCGGTAGCGTCCGCGCCGCGCTGTACAACTGGTTGCACGCCCGTCGCCACGGCGGTGCGTTCATCTTCCGCATCGAGGACACCGACGCGACCCGCGCCACCGAGGACTCGATGCGCTCGATGATGGAGGCGCTCGCGTGGATGGGGCTGGACTGGGACGAGGGACCGACCACCACCGCCGAGGGTCAGCTCAGCTCGCGGGGTGGGTACGGCCCCTACCGCCAGTCCGAGCGTGCCGCGCTCTACGCCGCGGTCGCCCGTCGGCTGGAGGCTGCGGGCCACACCTACCGTGACCACCGCACCAGCGAGGAGCTCGAGCAGTGGCGCGAGCGCCAGCGGGCCGGCGGTGACGGTGGGCCGCCGGTGGTCAAGGCCGCCGGGTTCGAGCACACCGACGAGGAGCTGGCGCGGTTCGCGGCCGAGGGACGTCCCGCCAGCCTGCGGCTGCGCACCCCGGCCGACGGCGAGGTGGTGGTCACCGACCTGATCCGCGACGAGATCCGCTTCGACTGGTCGACGATCTCCGACCCGGTGATCCAGCGCTCCGACGGCACCGCCACCTACCCGTTGGCCAACTCCGTCGACGACCTGGCTCAAGGGATCGACCTGATCTGTCGGGGTGAGGACCTGCTGTCGGTGACCCCGCGGCAGGTGCTCATCCACCAGCTGCTCACCGACGGCCTGCTCGACGAGGCGCTGGAGGAGGTGGGACTGCCGGCGCGCGATCCGTCCTTCGGCCCGGTCACGCGCTTCGCGCACCTGCCGATGGTGGTCGGCCCTGACCGCAAGAAGCTCTCCAAGCGGCACGGCTCGGTGTCGGTACAGGAGTTCCGCCGGCAGGGGTTCCTGCCGGAGACGCTGCGCAATTACCTCGCGCTGCTCGGCTGGGCGCCCGCCGACGGCCGTGAGCGGCTCGACGACGCTGAGCTGATCGCCGAGTTCGACCTCGCCGCCGTCGGACGCTCCGCGGCCGCGTTCGACGTGGACAAGCTCACCGCGTTCAAC
This sequence comes from Nitriliruptoraceae bacterium, assembly GCA_046545715.1. GTDB lineage: Bacteria > Actinomycetota > Nitriliruptoria > Nitriliruptorales > Nitriliruptoraceae > SKTG01. Next base: position 1,244 of record JBKGZF010000414.1, read on the forward strand.
GGCGAGCGCATCCGCGAGCTGCCGAGCGACGAGCTCGCCGAGCGGCTGCTGCCCTACCTCGACGGCACCGAAGGGGTCGCCGAGCTGATCGGCGCGCCACCGACCGACCGCGAATGGGCCACCGTGCGCGGGCTGGTGCCGCTGGTCCAGGAGCGGATGCAGCGGCTCGACGAGATCGCCGAGTACGCCGCGCCGTTCCTGCGCCGGTCGATCGAGCTGGACGCCGACGCGGTCGCCAAGGTGTTCTCCAAGGCCGGCTCCTACGAGGCGATCGAGGCCGCCGAGCGCGTGCTCGCCGACGTCGCCTGGACCTGCGAGGCGATCGAGGCGGCGCTGCGCTCTCTGCCGGAGGAGCTCGGTATCGGGTTCGGCAAGATCGCCCAGCCCATCCGGGTCGCGGTGACCGGGTCGGCGGTCAGCCCACCGCTGTTCGAGTCGCTGGAGCTGCTCGGCCGCGAGGTGTCGCTGGAGCGGCTGGCCGCCGCCGCGCCAGTGGCGCGTCGTGAGCGCGGCGAAGGGTGGGCGGCGAAGGGTGGGCGGCGAAGGGTGGGCGGCGGCGTGGTGGCTCGGGCGTGCGCGGGCAGCTGGCCCGCTGCGTGCGCCTTTGCGCCCCACGGGTCGGCGCCGTACCCTTCGCCGCCGCGGCTCGGCGGGTGCGCATCGAGGTTGCGGGCGAGGTTCCTTGCTGACCACCGCCCGTGGGTGACCCGCCACCGCGTCCACCTTTCGGGGGTGGTGTAATCGGTAACACGACTGGTTCTGGTCCAGTTATTGGGGGTTCGAGTCCTCCCCCCCGAGCTGGTCGCGCCACCGGTGCACGGTGGTTCGACCGCGGAGCACGGCTGACGCTACGCTCTGAGCGACCCCGCTTTGGCGGGGTCGTTTCCAAGCAGGCCCCCGTCGTCTAGCGGCCTAGGACGCCGCCCTCTCAAGGCGGTAACGGCGGTTCAAATCCGCTCGGGGGTACGCGAGGTTGCCGGCGCTGCCCCCCGACGTTCCTGTCGGGGGGCAGCGCTGCATCGTGACATCGAGCAAGAAGCCGCGGGGCCCCGATCCGTCAGCTGCTGTGAGTCGCCAGGCTGGGAGCGCTGGAGCTCTCTGACCCCTGCGCCTCTCCTACGCCTGTGCCTCCCGCGTCCACAGGCCCACGCTGCCGACCCGTTGGCGGCTCGTCGGCATGCTCGTCCACGGATCACGCTCACGATCCTGCCGCAGTCGGCGTGTCAGTCGTGGTGGGTCTCGGAGGAGCGACGCAGGCGTCGCAGCGGGGCAGCGGAGTCGAGCAGCGCGAACCCGGGGACGGTGACGTCCATCCGTGGTGGACGCACCACGACGGTGCCGGTGAGCCGATCGAACGCCGACCGGCCTGTACGGCTCAGTAGCA
>JBKGZF010000415.1:0-2626 GCA_046545715.1 Nitriliruptoraceae bacterium
ACTGGGCGGCGCGGACCACGCTGGTCAACGATCCCGCCGACCTGCCGACCTTCGACCGGGTCTTCCGCCGTCTGGCCGCCGCGAGCCTCGACGACGAGCGCCTGCCGGTCCCACCGGCTCAAGACGAGCCGGCCGAGGCCACCGCTGCCTCGGACCGTCCCGGCGGCGCGCAGCCCTCACCCGTCGGCGAGGAGCTGGCCACGGCCGGGCTGATCGCCTCCGAGCGCGAACGACTGCGCCACCGCCGCTTCGACCGGGCGAGCGACGAGGAGCTCGCCGCGATCGACGCGATCCTCAAACGCCTGCCGGTGGCCGTGCCCCACCGCACCTCGCGTCGCACCCGGCCGGGACGGCGCGGGCAGCTGGATCTCGGCCGGTCGTTGGAGCGGGCGCTGACCACCGACGGTGAGCTCATCGAGCGGGCCTGGCGGCAGCGCACCACCACCCCGCGCCGGCTGGTGGTGCTGCTGGACGTCTCCGGCTCCATGGCTCCCTACGCCCGCGCCTCCCTGCGGTTCGCGGTGGCCGCGCGGCGGGCCGCCGATCGCGACGCCGCCCACCGGGTGGAGGTGTTCGCCTTCGGCACGCGGCTGACGCGGCTCTCCGACCACCTCGCTGCCCGCGACCCGGACGCTGCGATCGCCACGGCCGCCGCGCGGGTGGTCGATTGGGATGGCGGCACCCGTATCGGCGCATCGCTCGACGAGCTGGTGCGCGTCTGGGGCCGTCGTGGGGTGCTGCGTGGCGCGGTGGCGGTGATCGTCTCCGACGGGCTGGAGCGCGGCGATCCGGCGCAGCTCGGCCACGCCGTCGCCCGGCTGCGGCGCCAGCTCTACCGCCTGGTGTGGGTCAACCCGCTGGCCGGTGACGAGCGCTACCAGCCCACCCAACGGGGCATGGCCGCTGCGTTGCCGTACGTGGACCGCTTCCTGCCGGGCCACGACCTGGCGAGCCTCGAGTCGCTCAGCGAGGTGCTGGCCGCGCTGCGCTGACCACCGCTGACTCCGCGTTTCAGGTGAGCTCGGTCGCCCGTGCACGCAGTCGCTCGTGGATGCCGTCGAACACCCGGGCTGCCGGCAGCAGCTGCTTGTCGACGGCCACCTCGGCGGTGTAGTTGGCGTCCACGACGTTGGCCGGGGACGCCTCGACGGCCTGCGAGAGCAGCTGGTAGGCGTCGAGCTCGTCCCAGCCGACCAGCTGCTGGACCCAGCGGGTGAGGTCGAGCTGCGCGATCCGCCAGGCGTCCTCCAGCGGGCGCGCGCTGCCGAGCGAGCACAGCTGCTCGTCGGTCTCTACCCGTGGCCAGGGCGGGGCACCGCCCTTGATCAGCTCGACGATCACCGTGGAGTGCATGGCGCCCTCGACCCCCGTGCCGCAGGCCTCGCCCGCACCCTGGCGGAAGTGGCCGTCACCCAGCGAGAACCGTGCTCCTGGCACGTTGACGCCGAGGTAGAGCGTCGCCCCTGCCCGTAGCCGCGGCGAGTCGAGGTTGCCGCCGTGCCGGTCGGGCACCAGCGCGCTGCGTGCCTCACCGCCCGCGGGAGCGACCCCGATCGTGCCGAGCATCGGGTCGAGTGGCAGCTGGACCGACGGACCGCCGCCCTCGGGTACGAAGCCGATCGTGCCGCGCGCACGATCGACCGTGTAGATCCAGGTCCGCTCCTCCAGCGGCGGGTGGAGCATCGCGGTGCGGTCGGTGGCGGTCAGCCCACCGAACAGCGGCACCGTCGTCGACACCCCGATGTCGCCGGCCGGCTGCAGGTCGACGAGGTGGATCGCCAACGCATCGCCGGGCTCGGCACCCTCGACGTGGAAGGGGCCCGTCTGCGGGTTGACGAAGTGCAGGTCGACCCGCTCGCTGAAGCGGTGGTCGGGCGAGCTCAGCGTCCCGTTGAACGCATCCTGGGACCACAGCCGCAGGGCCGTGCCCGGACGGATCGTGGCGACCGGGCCGACCCCGCCGAAGGTGTAGGCGAACTGGTCGGGGGTGGGTACGAACTCCAGGACGTCGCTCACCGTGGCCTCCGGGCGATGCTGGGATGGTCGCCGAAGGAGGCTAGGCCGGCGGGGCTGCGCATGTCGGCGCGGTCCGCCGTGGTGTGTGGCCAGGGCCTAAGGCCTCTGCACGAACGAGGTTCTCATCCACGACCGAGGTTCCCGCGCACGGCCGAAGGTCCCGCCTACCTGGGAGGTGCGGCCCCTGCGGGCAGCGCTGTCGACACCCCACGCTGTCCGAGACGACGCTGGCAGCCACGTCGGTGGCAGCTACGGCGGTGGAACTGGAGGCAGTGACGTGCTGGCACGACAGCTGCTGGTGGCGGCCGCGAGGGAGTCCGGTCCGCCGGACGGGACGGTCGACGGCCTCGCCGTCGCGCTCGCTCGTCTCGGGTTCGACGTGGAGCTGGCCCTACCGTCCTCGGTCGGGTCGCTGGAGCCGTACGAGGCGGTGGTGCTCGGCAGCCCGGTGACCGCGGGGCGGTGGCGCCAGGACGCACTTGAGCTGGCACAGCGCATCGCGACCGAGGCGCCCGCCCTGCCGGTGTGGCTGTTCTCGGTCGATCGGTCCGACGGCGTCGACGGTGCGGCGGTGCCGGCTGCTGACGAGGACGTGTTGCTTGGACTGGGT
>JBKGZF010000416.1:0-2623 GCA_046545715.1 Nitriliruptoraceae bacterium
CGGCGCCTACATCTGCGGCGAGGAGACCGCGCTGCTCGAGTCGCTCGAGGGCAAGCGCGGCCAGCCACGGCTGCGTCCGCCGTTCCCGGCGGCCAAGGGTCTCTACAGCTGCCCGTCCACCGTCAACAACGTCGAATCCATCGCGGCGGTGCCGTTCATCCTGCGTCACGGCGTCGACTGGTGGCGGCAGTGGGGCACCGAGAAGTCCCCGGGGCCCAAGCTGATGTCGATCTCCGGCGAGGTCGAGCGGCCGGGCAACTACGAGTTCGCGCTGGGCACACCGGTACGCGACATGATCGAAGCCGCGGGCGGGGTCAAGGACGGCCGTGCGCTGAAGTTCTGGTGCCCGGGAGGCTCGTCGACCCCCTACCTCACCGCCGACCACGCCGACCTGCCCTACACCTTCGAGGACATCGCCGAGGCCGGGTCACTGCTGGGCACGGGCGCGTTGATGGTGTACTCGGAGGCGACCTGCATCGTCAACGCCACGTGGCGCTTCACCCGCTTCTACGAGCACGAGTCCTGCGGCAAGTGCACGCCGTGCCGCGAGGGCAGCTACTGGCTGTCGCAGATCTACGAGCGCCTCGAGGTGGGGATGGGGCGCATGGAGGACCTCGACCTGCTCGAGGACCTCTGCGACAACATCTTCGGCCGGGTGTTCTGCGCGCTCGGCGACGGGATGACCTCCCCGATCGTCTCCAGCCTCAAGCACTTCCGCGACGAGTACGTCGAGCACATCCGCATGGGCCGCTGCCCCCTGGGCGCCACCGAGCCGAGGCGTGACATCGAGGTGGTCGAGATCGGCCGAGGTGGCGGCTACGAGACCGCCCCGCCCGCGACCCCGGCACAGCCGACGACCGAGCCGGCCGGCCAGGGCTGAGCGCTTCATGACCGACCCGGAGACGCCTGTGGACACCGTCACGCTGACGATCGACGGCCAGGAGATCACCGTCCCCAAGGGGACGCTGGTGATCCGGGCCGCCGAGCAGCTGGGGACGATCATCCCCCGGTTCTGCGACCACCCGCTGCTCGACCCGGTGGGCGCCTGCCGCCAGTGCGTGGTGCAGGTCGAGGGCCAGGGCAAGCCGATGATGAGCTGCACCATGCCGGCGGCCGACGGCATGGAGGTGCGCACCCACCTCACCTCACAGGTCGCGAGCAAGGCGCAGGAGGGGACGCTGGAGTTCCTGCTGATCAACCACCCGCTCGACTGCCCGATGTGCGACAAGGGCGGGGAGTGCCCGCTGCAGGACCAGGCGCTCAAGCACGGCTCGAACACCTCGCGCTTCGTCGACCAGAAGCGTCGCTACGACAAGCCCGTCGCGGTCAGCCCCCAGATCCTGCTCGACCGTGAGCGCTGCGTGCTGTGTGCCCGATGCACCCGCTTCTCCGAGCAGATCTCCGGCGAGCCGTTCATCGAGCTGTTCGAGCGCGGCGCGCTCGAGCAGGTCGCGATCTACGAGGACGAGCCCTATCACTCCTACTTCTCGGGCAACATCATCCAGATCTGCCCGGTGGGGGCGCTGACCTCGACCTCCTACCGGTTCAAGGCCCGGCCGTTCGACGTGGTGACCACCCCCAGCGTCTGTGACCACTGCTCGGCCGGCTGCACGCTGACCGTCCAGTCGCGACGGGGTGACATCCAGCGCCAGCTCGCCCGCACCAACATGGCGGTCAACGAGGCCTGGAACTGCGACAAGGGCCGCTTCGGGTTCGCCCATCTCACCGCCGACACGCGCATCACCGAGCCCCAGCTGCGTGACGAGGACGGCCTGTCGACGGCCACCTGGGCCCAGGCGCTGACCACCGTCACCGGTGCGATCGACGCCGCACAGCAACGTGGCCCCGGCAGGGTCGCCGTGGTCACCGGCTCGCGTCTGGCCGACGAGGACGCCTACCTCACCGGCAAGTACGCGCGCACCGTCCTCGGCAGCGACGACGTCGATCATCGCACCCGCTTCGCGCCGCGGTCTGAGGTCGCCGAGCTCACCGCGCTGGTGGGGCGTGACACCGCGACCTACGCCGACGTCGAGCACGCGCCCGTGATCGTGGTGACGGGCCTCGACCCCGAGGAGGAGGTGCCGATCCTCCATCTGCGCCTGCGCAAGGCCTGGCGCAACCACACCGCCCGGATCGTGGTGGTCGGGCCCTACCTCGGCAGCCTCGCCGACCTCGCCTGGCGCCGGGTCCCGACCGAGCCGGGGCAGGAGGCCGCCGCGCTCGCGGCCCTCGCCGAGGGCGACGACGAGGTGGCACGTGCGCTGGCCGACGCCGCCGCACCGGTGGTGCTGGTCGGCGAGCGGGCCGGCCCCGGCTCGATCGCTGCGGGGCTCGGGCTCAGCACCTCGATCGAGGGCAAGCTCGGCTACGTCCCACGTCGGGCGGGAGCGCGGGGGGCGCTCGAGGCCGGTCTGGTCGCGGGGGCCCTGCCCGGTGGCCGCCGGATCGAGGACGCCGAGGACCGTGCAGAGGTCGAGGCGGTGTGGGGTGCGTCGATACCGACCGAGCCCGGTCGCGATCTCCACGCGATCCTCACCGCCGCGGCGGCTGGCGAGATCGACGTGCTGCACCTGATCGGCGTGGACCTGGCCACCGACGCCGCCTCCACCGAGCTGGCCCGACG
>JBKGZF010000417.1:0-2621 GCA_046545715.1 Nitriliruptoraceae bacterium
GCGCGCCGACGCCACAGGCAGTCTCGACGATCCTCGCTGCGACGACGCTCGCGGTGCCTCCGCCTGAGACCGGCGACGACATCGGCACGCTGACGATCTACGCGGATGGCACGGCGCGGTTCGTGTCCGAGAGCGGAACCGAGGCCTGGCTCACGGACGAGGAACGGACCTACAACTGGGACTGTTGACCACTGCGGTCGTCAACGACCGGTAGGCCCCGACTGCCTCCACGAGGTGACGTTCGCGGCCGAGGACATCGGTTCACGCCAGCACACCCGCGCTCGCCCCCGCGAGCACAGCCACCGTGACCAGTAGGGCCGCGACGATCTCGCCCACGCCCACCACCACCGGTCGCAGTGGACGCCGCCGGCGCGCGTTGGCGGCCGGGCCCAGCGCGGCACGCACGACCAGCGCGACCGCGATCGCGACGAGCCACCTCGACGCCCACCCCAGCGCGACCAGCCCCACCGCAGCGACCACGACGGCGAGGTGGTAGGCGACCGAGGCGCTCACGTAGCCGGGCCGGCCGCGTTCACGGATCATCGTCTTGACGTAGAGCACGGTGCCGAGGAAATAGGCCGTGAGCACGGCGGTCACCACCCACAGCGACGCCCAGGCGCGGCCGCCGCCGGCGTCGTAGGTCACCGCGGCCATCAGGCAGGCAGCCAGCACCGTCACCACGTCGTTGGTGAGCGAGCGCTCGCGACCGTGCGCGGTCAGCCACAGGCTCACGGCGAGCAGCGGGAGGTAGGCCGGTACCCACCGCACGAGCTGTGGCTCGACGCCCAGCGTCACGATCCCCAACACGGCTGCAGACGAGCCGTAGACCACCACCGGCGGCAGCTCACGACGGCGATGCCGAGCCCGCAGCCAGCGTCCGAGCGCGTGGTAGGCGAGGTAGCCCACGATCCAGAACAGCCCCAGCGCCAACTGCGACCAGCACGGCCCGCTCAGCCAGGCACCGGCGACCACCGGCAGGATGAGCATGGCCCACGCGCCGTGCTGGCGGGGGACCCAGCCGCGGGCACGGCTGGCAGTGGTCGTACGAGCGGGCATGGCCCCATCCTCGCACGACAGGAAGCGCTATGGCGCGATCAGGCCTCGCCCTCGGGAAGGGTCTCACCGTCGCGCGCCCGCCAATCGACCAGCGACCCGTCGTACATCCGGACCTGTTCGAGTCCAAGCAGCCGGCCGGCGAAGTAGTTGATGCTGGCCATGTTGCCGCGGCCGCAGAAGGACAGGAACTCCTGGCCCTCTTGGTAGCCGCTGTCGGTCAGCATCTGTGCCAGGACGTCGTCAGCACGGAAGTACGGCACGTCGCCGTCAGCGAAGAGCTCGGTCGCGTGGAGGTTGACCGACCCCTCGATGGACCCATCGGCGTAGCTCTCGAAGCTCAACGCGTTGCAGAGCATCACGGAGTCGGAGCCCAGGCTCTGCTGCACGTAGTCGAAGTCAGCGTGCCGCTCCGGTCGTGGTTCGGGGACGAAGTCGCCCGCAGCCACCTGCGGCTCCTGCTGGCTGAGCTCCCGGTCCGACGCTGTCCAGGCCGCCGATCCGCCGTCGAGCACGCTGACGTTCGGGTGGCCGTAGTAATCCAGCACCCAGAAGACGCGCGTCGCAGAGGTCTCGCCGCCGTTGTCGTAGACCACTACCTCGGTCTCCTTGTCGATGCCTGCGGCCTGCAGCGGCTCGGTGATCTCGTCTGGGTCCTTGACGATGGACTCGACCTCACCGCCGTCGTCCAACTCGACGGTCTGGTTCAGCGCGTCGACCGGGACGTTGACCGACCCGGGGATCGCGCCAGCGTCATAGTCGTCGGCGGGCCTGGCGTCGATCACAACGGTCTCATCGTTCTCGAGCCGGTCGGCGAGCTCCTCGGCACCGACAAGCAGCTGGTCACGCTCGCGCTTGAGCTGCTGATCGCCGAGGTTGGCGTAGAGGACGCCGCCGCCAGCGACCGCGAGCACACCGATGCCCACGATGATGAGGATCGGCTTGTTCACACGCATGTCGACCTACCTGGCTATGTCGGAGGAGCTGCTGTGGCCGTCTCAAGAGCGAGCTGCTTGAGACACACAACGTACGCAGCGCCGTCGACCGGTCGACAGTCGGGGTGGTTCGCACGGTGAGAAACCCTGGATGGAGGCAACACGCCGATGAGACGGTTCCCTCGTCGCGGCCAGACGCGCGACCGAACGCCGCCACCTGGAAGGCAGAGAGGCATCGATGTTGCCCGCCATCAGGCTCCGTGCTGCGAGCGCCAGCATCGCCGCCGCGGTGCTGCTCCTCGGCTGTGGCCAGGCCAACGACGGGGGATCCGACCCGAGCCCCGAGGAATCCGGCGACCAAGCGGACATGGAGGAGACTCAGGAGTCCGAGGAGTCCCCGGAGGAAGTGACCGAGGACACCGACATGGACGACTACGGCTGCCAGTGAGCCTCGAGCGACCGTAGGTCAGGCTCGTGGCACGCGACCGACCGTACGGCGGTGCCTGCTGCTCGATCGCGTCGACGGCGCGGAGGTGGCCCAGGGGTGGACCACGACCTTCGGGCCGGCGAGGCCGTTGGGCCTGCCCGGCGCGCCGGAAGCACCGGGCTCAGGGTCAGTGCCCATGCCGGGAC
>JBKGZF010000418.1:0-2610 GCA_046545715.1 Nitriliruptoraceae bacterium
GCCCGGGCCGTCCGGGCTCGACCAGCGACTGCCAGGCGGCGAGCCCCGTGACCGGTAGCGCGGCGGCCACTACGTCGTCGATGCCGTCGGGCACCGGCACCAGGTCGCCAGCGTCGACGGCCGCGTAGGTGCTGTAGGTGCCACGATCGGCCGAGGAGCGCCGGCCGTGCACCCGGTCGCCCACGCTGAGCGCCTCGACGTCGCCGGCGACAGCGACCACGACCCCGGCCAGGTCGATCCCCAAGGTGCGTGGCGGCTGGAAGTAGCCACCGAACCCACTGCGCCGCAGCTCGAGGTCCGCACCGTTGACGCTGGCCCCATGCACCTCGACCAGTACCTCGCCAGCCTGCAGCGTGGGAACCTCGACCTCCTCGATGACCAACTGCTCGGGTCCGCCGAAGGCGTGGATCCGGGCGGCACGCATCGTCGTCGGCAACGTCATGTCGGCCTCTCGCTCGGGGTCGTAGGCGGGGCTCGGCGCCCCACGAGGTCACCCTCACCCTACGAGGTCACGGATCTCGGCAGCGCCCACCTCGGTCTCGACGTGCGCCGCTACGGAGGCGAGCAGCTCCTCGAGCGACGCCACCGCCGCCACCGGCACCACCAGCGTCACGGTGGCCCCGCCGGCGTCGTAGGCGCTCGCAGCCACTGCGGCGCCGTGGGCGCTGGCCCAGACACGCAGCTGGTGCTCGAGCCGGCCGGCGGCGGCGTGATCGGCGCGCACCGCCACCTGCTTCACCCATCGACGACGGACCCGCTCGGCCAGCTCCACGGCCTTGGTGGTGGCCTCGCCGTAGGCCCGCACGAGTCCCCCGGCCCCCAGCAACGTGCCCCCGAAGTAGCGCGAGACGACCGCGATGACGTCGGTCAGCCCCGCACCGGTGAGCACCGCGAGCATCGGCGCGCCGGCGGTGCCGGCCGGCTCGCCGTCGTCGTTGGAGCGGGTCAGCCGCCCGTCGGCTCCGAGTACCCACGCCACGCAGTGGTGGCGGGCGTCGTGATGCTCCGCGCGGACCTCGGCGAGCACGGTGTCGATCCCCGCCTGATCGGTGACCGGCGCCAGGGTGGTCACGAAGCGCGAGCGGGTCACCTCGAGCTCGGTGCGCACCGGGCGCGCGATCGTGTCCAGCAGATCCGCGTCGGGATCGTCACCGGTGGTCATGGACGGTGGGCCTCCTGACGCACGTCCGCACCCCGTCACGCTCGCCGGTCCGTCGCCGCCGACGACCGGCTTGGCGGCGACGCTAGCCACCTGCCACCTCGACGTCGGACTGGTGCCTGGAGCGCACACCCACTGAACCTCGGGGGTGTTGCTGCCGAGATACCGGTAACGGGGCCCCACCGCTTCCTGGAGGCTCGATGAGCACGCTGTCGACACCGCCGCACGCGGCGCCGCTCGGACGTCGCCAACGAGCGCGGGCGTTGGCGGTGTTCTACGCCGTCGGCGGCCTGCTCGGGCTGTCGATCCTGGCGTTGCCAGGGACCGAGGCGGCCAACCGACCCGCCCTGATGGGGCTGGCGGGCGCCGCGCTGACGATCGCCGCCGGCCTGGCGCTGCTGGCCGACCGGATCGGCACGCGATGCTGTCACCTGGCGCTGGCCGTCAGCTACGTGTGCATCGCGTTCGGGCAGGTCTCGGCCAGCGGGGAGACCGCCAGCGCGACCTTCGCGCTGCTCTACGTCTGGACCGCGCTGCACGTGGCGCTGTTCTTCGACCGCCGTGCGGTGATCGGCCACATCACCGGCACCCTGGTGGTCCACGTCGCGGCCCTGCTGTGGCTCGGGGCGCTGCTGCTGCACCTGCCGACGGTGGTGATCGTGCTGGGCACCCAGCTCGCCGCGGCCGCGATCATCACCCGGCTGGTGGACGGGCTGCGACGGCTGTCCGAGACCGACCCGCTCACCGGGCTCGGCAACCGGCTCACGCTCGACCGCGCGCTGCGGCAGGCGATCGCCGTATCGGCCCGTGACCCCTCCAAGCCGGTCTGCGTCGTCGCGCTGGACCTCGACGGCTTCAAGGCCTACAACGACGAGCACGGCCATCTCGCCGGCGACCAGCTGCTGCATGAGGCCGCTGAGCGCTGGTCCACCCACCTGCGCGACACCGACACCCTCACGCGCATCGGCGGTGACGAGTTCCTGCTGGTGCTGCTCGGCAGCGACGCCGACGACGCGCGTCGGATCGTGCAGCGGCTGATCGCCCGGACCCCGACCGGGGTGGCCTGCTCGGCCGGCATCGCGCGGTGGAACGGCTTCGAGTCCGCCCAGCTGCTCACCGAGCGGGCCGACCGGGCGCTGTACGAGGCCAAGCAGGACGGGCCTGTCCGCGGCGACGACGCCGCCGACGCCGAGCCCGAGGCCCGTGCCGCGAGCTGAGCGTGGCGGTGTGCTCGAGCGCACGACCTGCGCTTGCGCCGCGTCGCCAGGGCGGCCGGGCCCCTGGACGGAGGTCAGCTCACGCCAGCTCGACCGCCGCCGGGCCTCAGGACGGACGTCAGCTCACACCCGTGCCAACGCGGCCGCCGGCACGTCGTAGGCACGAGCGATGGCGTCGAGGTTGCCCGAGCGGGCCCCCGCGCACTCACGCTGCAGCCGCAGCCGGTAGAGCGC
>JBKGZF010000419.1:0-2602 GCA_046545715.1 Nitriliruptoraceae bacterium
GGGGAGGACGGCGAGGCCGACCTCGCGACCGGCTCGGAGGACGAGCCCGTCATCAAGCTGGTGGACACGCTGCTCGCGGACGCGCTGGCGTCGAGGGCCAGCGACCTCCACATCGAGCCCGAGGCGACGGGGCTGCGGGTGCGCCTGCGCATCGACGGGCTGCTGCGCGAGGTACGCCGACTGCCGCGCAACCTCGGCCGCCAGGTCACCTCGCGGCTGAAGATCATGGGGCGCTTGGACATCGCCGAGCGGCGGATGCCCCAGGACGGTCGGGCGCTTGCACGTGTGGACGGCAACGAGATCGACCTGCGCGTGTCCACGATGCCGACGATGTACGGCGAGACCGTCGTGCTGCGCCTGCTCCCACGCGGCGCGGAGCGCCTGGAGCTCGACCAGCTCGGACTGCCGGCCTCGGCACGCGCGGCCCTCACCGATGCGCTGGAGCGCCCCCAGGGCCTGGTGCTGGTGACCGGACCCACCGGCTCGGGCAAGACCTCCACGCTCTACGCGGCCCTGGCCGCGGTCACCGACCCCACCCGCAACGTGCTGACCCTGGAGGACCCCGTCGAGGTCCAGCTCCCAGGGGTGAACCAGACCCAGATCGAGCCGCGCATCGGCCTGACGTTCGCCCGTGGCCTGCGCCACGTGCTTCGGCAGGATCCGGACGTGGTGCTCGTCGGCGAGATCCGGGACGAGGAGACCGCCTCGCTCGCCGTCGAGGCCTCCTTCACCGGCCACCTGGTGCTGGCCACGCTGCACACCAACGACGCACCGTCGGCCATAGCACGGCTCAGCAACCTCGGCGCTGACTCCTTCCTGGTCGCCTCGTCGCTGCTGCTGGTGGTCGGTCAGCGCCTTGCGCGCCGGACCTGCTCGGACTGCGCGGTCGACGACCAACCGGAGCCACAGCTGCTGCAGCGCTCCGGCCTCAGCGAGCAGGCCCTGACGCAGGCGCGGCTGCGACGCGGCACGGGCTGCTCGACCTGCGAGCACACCGGCATCAGCGGCCGCACGGCGATCGGCGAGGTGCTGCCCGTCAGCGGTGCACTGCGCGACCTCATCGTCGAGCATGCCCCGGAGCGGCGGCTCGCACTGCAGGCCCGACGCGAAGGCGTGCCGACGCTGCGCGATCAAGCGCTCGAACGGGCCGTCGCCGGCGAGATCACCCTGGCCGAGGCACTGCGGGTCACCCCTGACCCGACCGACGTGCCGAGCGACTAACGCCCAGCGCGACGATTCGGCGGTGGGGCGCACGGATGTGGTCGGGTACCGTGGGCCATCCCCCGCACGGCGAGACGCAAAGGCCACCACGTGCCCACCAAGGACCAGATCCTCGAGGCCCTGGCCACCGTCGAGGACCCGGAGATCAACAAGCCGATCACCGAGCTCGGGATGGTCGAGGACATCGCCATCGAGGGCAGCCGGGTCGGCGTCAAGATCAAGCTGACGATCCCGGGTTGCCCGCTGAAGGATCGCATCACCCAGGACGTCACCGACGCACTGGTCCAGCTACCCGACGTCGACGACGTCCAGGTGGCGTTCGGGTCGATGAGCGACGAGGAGCGCCAGCAGCTCTCCGCCGACCTGCGCGCCGAGCGCGGGGCCGCCAACCCCGACATGGAGATCCCGTTCGCCGCGGCGGACTCGAACACCCAGGTGATCTCGATCGCGTCCGGCAAGGGCGGGGTCGGCAAGTCAACGGTGACGGTCAACCTCGCCGCGTCGCTCGCCCAGCAGGGCTACCAGGTGGGGGTGCTCGACGCCGACATCTGGGGCTACTCGATCCCCCGGATGCTGGGCGCCTCGGGCAAGCCGGTCGCCTTCGACGGCATGGTGATGCCGCTGCAGGCACACGGCTGCAAGATCATCTCCATCGGGTTCTTCACCGACCCCGACCGCTCGGTGATCTGGCGCGGTCCGATGCTCCACCGCGCGCTGCAGCAGTTCCTCTCCGACGTGCACTGGGGCGAGCTCGACTTCCTGCTCTGCGACCTGCCGCCGGGCACCGGCGACATCGCCATCTCGCTGGCGCAGATGCTGCCCAACGCCGACATGCTGGTGGTCACCACCCCGCAGCAGGCCGCCCAGAAGGTCGCGCTGCGCGCCGGCAAGGCCACCGAGCAGACCGGCATGAAGGTCGCCGGGGTCATCGAGAACATGGCGGGCTTCACCGACCCGACCAGCGGCACCACCCACGAGATCTTCGGCAGCGGCGGCGGCACCGAGCTCGCCGAGGCGCTCGAGACCGAGCTGCTCGGCCGCATCCCGATCGACCCCCGGCTGGTGGAGAGCAGCGATGCGGGGGTCCCGCTGGTCATCTCCCAGCCGGACCTGCCGGCATCCCAGGCGATCCGCGAGGTCGCCGAGCAGCTCGCCGCGCGCTCACGCTCGGTCGTCGGACGCAGCCTGCCGCTGAGCGTCTCCTGACCCAAACGTCAGCCGGCACCACCGACGGGCCACGTGGGCGGCCCGCGCGGCGAGCACGCCCACCGCGACGCCGGCGACCACGTCGCTGAGGTGGTGGACCCCGACGTAGAGCCGCGAGGCTCCCACCGCGACCACCGACCCGGCCAGCGCCCCGCGCACCCGCGCGGAGCTGCGC
>JBKGZF010000420.1:0-2597 GCA_046545715.1 Nitriliruptoraceae bacterium
AGCGCGACTCGACCGCGAACTTCGTCGACCAAGTGCGCGAGCTCCGCGGGTTCTCGCTGACCTCGCAGTAGCGTCCCGCCGGGCGCCTACGCCCTCCGTAGCGTCCGGCTGGACGCTTGAGCCCCGTCGCCGTCCGTCCGGGAGCACCTTGTGACGCCACGCACCTCCGGCTCGTCCTGCCGTGCGTCGCTGCCGGCGCTCACCTGCGGTGTGCTGATCGCGGCCCTGCTCGCCTCGCTGCTGCCACTGGCGCCAGGACCGGCCATCGCCGACACCGACCACCTGCAGGATGCGCCGCGCGACGGCAACTCCCCGCCGCAGGGTGACGGCCGCGAGCCCGACGGCGAGGTGGCCGACCCCTACGGCGGCTACGGCTCGTCCACCGACGACGGTGGCACGGTGGACACAGCGCAGGACGACGGTGAGGACGAGCCGACCGGCGACGGCGACGCCGACGACACCGGCGACGGTGATGACGGCGGCTCCGACGACGGTGATGACGGCGGCTCCGACGACGGTGATGACGGCGGCTCCGGCGATGGCAGCGACGAGGGCGACGACCCCGAGCCGTCGTTGGAACCCGATGCGATCGACCTGCGCGAGGAGGTGGTGGCGGCCGCCGACTACCTGCCCGCCCTGCGCATCCACGGCAGCGGCTGGGGCCATGGTGTGGGCATGAGCCAGTACGGCGCGTACGCCATGGCGCTGGAAGGCCACTCGGCCGAGGAGATCCTCACCGTCTACTACGACGGCACCGAGGTGGACGAGACCGACCGGGCCGAGCGGCGCATCCGGGTGGGGCTGCGCACCGGCGAGGACGAGAGCGTCCTCGAGGCCGTCGACGAGCCGGTGGTCTGGCGTGCCTGCGGGGAGCCGGGCGAGCAGCCGACCTCGCGGGTGGCCCAGGACGACTGCGAGGACTGGTTCGAGCAGCCCGCCGGCGAGGTGGTGCGCGTCGTGCCGGCCAGCGCCGATGACGGCGACGGCGGTGATGGCGACGGCGACGACGCCGACGCCGCGGTCGAGGTACAGCGCCGCGTCGACGGCCGCTTCGAGACCTGGCAGCAGACCGATCGGCCGGTGGCTCGTGCCGTCCACGGCCGCGATCCGATCGAGGCCCAGAGCCAGGACGGCCAGCTGCGCGAGTACCGCTTCGGTCGGCGCGACTTCCACCTGCTCGACGACGGGCTGTCGGTGGTGCAGGACTTGAGCTCCGTCGAGCGCTACCTGCGCGGGCTCGCCGAGGTGCCCAACTCCTGGGGCGAGGACGGTCCGGCGGCGCTGCGCGCCCAGGCGATCACCGGTCGGTCCTACGCGGTGCGGCGGCTCGGCTCGCCCCGCGGCGGCGACTGCGCCTGCGATCTGCTGGCCACCCCGGCCGACCAGGCGTTCATCGGCGAGGACAAGGTCACCTCACCATCGGGCGAGCTGTGGGCGCAGGCGGTCGCCGACTCCGCCGGCGAGGTGCTCGCGGCCGACGAGGGGCTGGCCGAGACCTACTACTCCTCCTCGCACGGGCTCGGCCGCAGCGAGCACATCCAGGACTCCTGGGCCTACGGCACCGATCCGGTGGGCTACCTCTCGAGCATCGAGGACCCCTGGTCGGCCCACCCCGATGCCGGCAACCCGCGGGCCTCCTGGCTGGCCACCGCCGACAACCGCACGGCTGCTCAGTTCCTCTCCGCCGGGCGCGAGACGACCCTGGCGCGGGTCGAGCGCATCGAGGTGCTCTCGCGCACCGACGGCGCCACCCCCCGTGAGGTCGCGGTCACCGGTGTCAACACCGACGGCGAGCGTGAGCGCTTCGAGCTCGCGGGCCGGCCGGACGACCCCAAGCCGATCACCGGCGCGTCGATGCGCCGCTACCTGCCGATCGAGGTCGGTGGCTCCGGCGGCCGGCTGTACTCCTCGCAGATCGAGCGCTTCACCTTCGGCCGCTTCGATGACGACGACGGCCACGTCCACGAGCTCGCGATCAGCTGGGCGGAGGGCGCCGGGGTGGTCTCCGGCTTTGAGGACGACACCTTCCGGCCCGACCGACGGGTCAGCCGCGCGCAGATCGCCACCTACCTGGTCAACACCTTCGACATCACCACCGGCGAGCCGCAGGGGCGGTTCGACGACGTCGGCGCCGACCACGCCCATGCTGCCAACATCGAGGCCATCGCCGACGCCGAGGTCGCCGAGGGCTACGGCGACGGCACCTTCCGCCCCGACGAGCCGGTCTCGCGCGCGCAGATGGCCAGCCTCCTGGCCCGCGCGCTGGCGCTGTCGACCGACGCCACCGGTAGCTTCGACGACGTCGACGAGGACGACGTGCACGCGGCCAACATCGAGGCGATCGCCGCCGACGGGGTCACCCAGGGCTGCGCGGAGCAGCGCTTCTGCCCGCAGGATCCCGTCAGCCGCGGACAGCTGGCATCCTTCGTGCACCGCATCGTCGTCGGCGCGGTCTCATAGGATCGCCGCGGCGAGGTCCCACGCCGCTCGTCCGGGGGAGTTTCGATCCTGGAACGTCACACCGTCCCGACCGCGCTCGTCGCGGTGCTCGTCCTGCTCGCCGCGTTCGTCCGCCTCCGCAAGGGCGAGCTACTGGG
>JBKGZF010000421.1:0-2584 GCA_046545715.1 Nitriliruptoraceae bacterium
GCATCGTGGAGGCCGTGGTCGCCGATGGTCTGGTCCACGTCGTGGGCGGTGGCCTGCCCGACCCACCCGAGGAGGAGCAGGACGAACAGGACGGCGAGATGGCGCCGGAGGCGGACGAGGCCGCGGCTCACCTGGTCTACGACCCCGTCGCCGACCGTTGGGTCGAGGGCCCGGAGCTGCCGGGTGGCCACCGCCGCAACCATGCGCTCGCTGCGGGTGGTGGCCAGGTGCTGCTGTGGGGCGGTCAGCTCGAGGCCGAGCCGGTCACCACCGGGCTCGGCCTGCCACTACCCGGCTGAGGCGGGCTCGGCGGCGACCGACGCATGCGTCGCCGCGCCGTGGGTTAGATCTACCCGTCGCAGCAGCTGTGCGTTGAGCGCGACGACGATCGTCGAGGTGCTCATCAGCACCGCGCCCACCGCCATCGGCAGCACGAACCCGATCGGTGCGAGCACGCCGGCGGCCAGCGGGAGCGCGACCAGGTTGTAGCCGGCGGCCCACCACAGGTTCTGGAGCATCTTGGCGTAGGTGGCGGCCGACAGCGTCCGGATCGTGACCACACCGCGGGGATCGTCGGACGCAAGCACGATGCCGGCTGACTCGATGGCGACGTCGGTACCGGCGCCGATCGCGATCCCGACGTCCGCGCGGGCGAGCGCAGGCGCGTCGTTGACGCCGTCGCCCACCATGGCGACGGTCAGCCCGCGCTCCTGTAGCTCGGCGACCTTCGAGGCCTTGTCCTCGGGCAGCACCTCGGCGAAGTGCTCATCGATGTCGAGCTCCTCGGCGACGGCGGCCGCGACCTGGCGGGCGTCGCCGGTGATCATCATCACCTCGACCCCGGCGGCATGCAGCGCCTCGACCGCCTCCCGTGAGACCTCGCGCACCTCATCGGCGAGGGCGAAACCGCCGATCACCTCGCTGTCGCGCAGCACGTGCAGCACGGCCGCGCCGCGCTCCCTCCAGTCGGAGACCGCGGCCGCGAGCCCCTCGGGCACCTCGAGGTCCCGCTCATCGAGCAGCGCTGGGCCCCCCACCTCGATGGTGCTGCCCTGGACCTGCGCGGTGACGCCACGGCCGGTCAGCGCCCGGAAGTCGCTCGCGACGGGGAGCTCGACCCGTTCGCCGGCGTAGGCGTGGATCGCTCGGGCCAGCGGGTGCTCGGAGTCGGCCTCGACCGCGCCGGCCAGGGCCAGCAGCTCATCGTCGCTGACCCCCTCGGCCGTGGCATGGCCGACGACGCCGTGCTCACCGCGGGTCAGCGTGCCGGTCTTGTCGAACAGCACGGCGTCGACGCTGCGCATGCGCTCCAGGGCGAGCCGGTCCTTGACCAGGATCCCCGAGCGGGCCGACTTCGAGGGCGAGATCGAGGTGACCAGGGGGATCGCGAGCCCCAGCGCATGCGGGCAGGCGATCACCAGCACGGTCACGGTGCGGTCGACGGCGTAGGCGGGCTCGCCGAGCGAGGTCCAGACCACGGCGGTGATGATCCCGGCTCCGACGGCCACGTAGAACAG
Organism: Nitriliruptoraceae bacterium; assembly: GCA_046545715.1. GTDB lineage: Bacteria > Actinomycetota > Nitriliruptoria > Nitriliruptorales > Nitriliruptoraceae > SKTG01. Next base: position 1,518 of record JBKGZF010000421.1, read on the forward strand.
CAGGGCGGCCGCCCGGTCGGCCAGCTTCTGGGTCCGTGAGCTGGACGCCTGGGCCTCGGCGACCATCCGCTCGATGCCGGCGAGGGTGGTGTCGTCGCCGGTCGCCGCCACCTCGATGCGCAGCGAGCTGTCGCTGACCACGGTGCCGGCCACCACCCGGTCGCCCTCCTCGCGGGGCACCGGGTTGGACTCGCCGGTGATCATCGACTCGTCCACGTCCGCTGAGCCCGAGACGATCTCCCCATCAGCGGGCACCCGTGCCCCCGGGCGCACCAGGACCACGTCGCCGACCGCCAGATCGTCGACGGCGACCTGCTCGGTGCCGCCGTCCTCGGTGACCCGCTCGGCCTCGTCGGGCAGCAGCTCGGCCAGCGCTGCCAGCGCGCCCCGGGCCTGGCCGATCGCGCGCATCTCCAGCCAGTGGCCGAGCAGCATGATCACGATCAGCAGGGCCAGCTCCCACCACACCTCACGGTCGAAGAGTCCGAGCGAGGTGGCCAACGAGGCGAGGTAGGCCACGCTGATCGCCAGCGCGATCAGCAGCATCATCCCCGGCGAGCGATCCCGTGCCTCCTGCCAGCCACCGGTGAGGAACGGCCAGCCGCCGTAGAGCAGGATCACGGTGCCGAGCACCGGCGCGATCAGCTCGCTGCCTGGGAACGTCGGTGCCGAGTAGCCGAACCACTCCTGGATCAGCGGCGCCCATACCACCACGGGGATCGCGAGCACCAGCGAGAGCCAGAACCGCTCGCGGAACACCGCCGCGTGGTCGCCGTGCTCGCCGTGTTCGTCGCTCATCGCAGCACGGCCCGCAGCTGGCCGAGCCGTTGGTCAGCGGTCTGCCAGTTCGGGCAGCCGTCGAAGTAGCGCAGGGTCACCTGGGTCATGGCTCACCTCCGGGCTGGAAGGTTCGGAGCCGCAGGTGATGGTCGCACGACCACTGCGAAACCGCTCGACGTCCAGTGAACCTTCGTACTACCATAACGTAGTACGTGGGGCGCCTGCACATCAGCGCCCACGTCGAGCCCGGCTCTAGCTTGTCGGCCACCTTCATGCTCGAGGAGGCC
>JBKGZF010000422.1:0-2572 GCA_046545715.1 Nitriliruptoraceae bacterium
GGTCCGCCCGCTTCCGCGGAAGCGCGTCGAGGTGGCACGGGCCCGTCGGCGTCCCCGCCTGCTTCCGCGGAAGCGCCTCGAGGTGACCCGGGACCGTCGTTGTCCACATCCGCTTCCGCGGAAGCGCCGGCGTCGGCCGGCAGCGACCGCGCCTCGGGCTGGCTGCGCAGCCACGCCCAGCCGGCGACCACCAGCGGCCCCAAGGGGAACACCCAGCCCAGCGCCGGTGTGCTGGCTGCGATCGCCAGCACCACCACAGCGGCGACCAGCCGCAGCAGGGACTCGCCGGCGGTCGCCAGCGAGTAAGCGCGGAAGCGGTCCATCCCGGCGGCGCGGCCGCGCACCACCCCGTACCACCCGTAGCCCACGACCAGCAGCGCCAGCGCGATCCCCAGCTGCCGGTAGCCGGAGAACAGCGGCCCGGCCGCGGCCACGCCCACCACCGCGACCAGCACGGCGGCGCCCAGCAGCCAGCGGCGCAGCAGCCGCAGGAAGCGCCGCAGGCGGGCGGCGTCGTGACCGTGGACGGTGACCAGCCGCGCGACGTAGGCCTCCACGGCCGTGACCGCGACCGACAGCCACAGGTACTGCAGGGTCCACAGCACCCCGACCGGTGCGTAGCCGTCGGCACCGAGCACCCGCGTGCCCACGATCTGGAACAGCAGCGCGCCGAGCCCGTTGGCCGCCGAGCCCGCCGCGATCCACGTGGTCGCCCGCCCCCGCCAGGGGTGCTCGCTGTGGCCGGCGCCGCTCACCGTGTCGGGCTACCAGCCGCGGACGCGCACGCGCAGCAGCCGCAGCACCCCGCGCAACCCGTCGGAGGGCTTGATCTTCTTGCCCTCGTCGCGGCTGCGGGCGGTGTAGGCGATGGGGATCTCGAACAGCCGGGCACCGGAGCGCAGCAGCCCGCCGGTGAGCTCGGCCTCGATCTCGAAGCCGTCGGCGGTCAGCCGCAGCAGCTCGTAGCGCTGACGGGTGAAGAACTTGTAACAGGTGTAGGCGTCGGTGACGTAGCGGTCGAACAGCGCGGAGGCGACCAGGCTGATGGTGCGGTTGCCGACCACGTACCAGAACGAGTACGAGGCGTGGGAGCCGAACTGCCGGGTGCCGAACACCACGTCGGTCTCGCCGGCCAGGATCGGTGCGATCAGCTCGGGGATCTGCACCGGGTCGTACTCGAGGTCGGCGTCCTGCACGCCCAGGATGTCGCCCTCTGCCAGCGCGAAGCCCTTGCGCAGCGCCGATCCCTTGCCGCGGTTCTCACGCGCCTTGACGATCAGCACCCGCTCGGCGTCGGGCACCCAGGCACGCTCGATCCGCTCCGAGGCGCCGTCCAACGAGCCGTCGTCCACGACGATCAGCTCCCAGGGGATCGGCATCTCGACGGTCCCCAGCCGCTCGAGCACCGTGCGCAGCGTCGCGCCCTCGTTGTAGACGGGCATGACGAGGCTGAGCTTCATCTGCCACCTCGAGGTAGCGGCGGGTGCGGGTCGCGGCGAACGAACGGGCGTAGGCACGGCGGTGCGCAGACGCCGCGCGTGAACGCTACCGCCCGCGATCGGCCAGACGTGCGTCCGGCGGCGCCCAGCCACCCCCGGTTGTCACCTCGCGCCTCACGGCCTTACTAGCGTCGCCACCGCACCTAGCACGGTGCACCGGTTCGAGGAGCGCGCGATGAGTAGTCGGCGATGGTGAGCCGCGACGTCGATGGCTGGCGGGTGGTGCTCACCGGTGGGGCGGGGTTCCTCGGCTCGCACCTGGCCGACCGGCTGGTGGCCGGCGGTGCGTCGGTGACGTGCTTCGACAGCTTCCTGACCGGCGATCGTCGCAACATCGCGCATCTGGATTCGCACGAGCGCTTCCACCTGGTCCACCAGGACGTGACCACCTACCTCGACGTCGACGGTGAGGTGGATGCGGTGCTGCACTTCGCCTCGCCGGCGTCGCCGATCGACTACCTCAAGCTCCCGATCCAGACGCTGAAGGTGGGCTCGCTCGGCACCCACAACGCGTTGGGGCTGGCGCGGGCCAAGCAGGCGCGGTTCATGCTGGTCTCGACCTCGGAGGTCTACGGCGACCCGCAGGTCCATCCCCAGCCGGAGAGCTACTGGGGCCACGTCAACCCGATCGGGCCGCGCGGGGTCTACGACGAGGCCAAGCGTTTCGCGGAGTCGCTGGCGTTCGCCTACCACCGCACCCACGACATGGAGATCCGCGTCGCGCGGATCTTCAACACCTACGGGCCGCGGATGCGCATGGACGACGGCCGGGCGGTGCCGACCTTCATCCGTCAGGCGCTGGGCCACGAGCCGCTGACCGTGCACGGCGACGGGCAGCAGACCCGGTCGCTGTGCTACGTCGACGACCTGATCGACGGGCTGATGTCGCTGCTGACCTCGCAGCTGACCGGCCCGGTCAACCTCGGCAGCGAGCACGAGGTGACCATGACCGAGCTCGCCGAGGCGGTGCGCGACGCGTGCGGGTCGAGCTCGCCGATCGAGTTCGCGCCGCGGCCGGAGGACGACCCGCAGGTGCGCCGGCCGGATGCGAGCCTGGCGCGTGCGGAGCTCGG
>JBKGZF010000423.1:0-2571 GCA_046545715.1 Nitriliruptoraceae bacterium
GGTCGGGGTCGGCCAGCCCATCGCTGCGGGTGAGTCCATCGGCGCCGTCGGCAACTCCGGCAGCAGCTACGGGGCCCACCTGCACTTCGAGATCCGCGAGGCCGGGATCGCCCGCGACCCCTGCGGCTACCTGCCCTGCTGAGCCCGGGACGTGTGGACCTGCCGAGGTAGATCGGTCTGCCGGCGTGGGCGGTGTGCGAGGCTGCGCCCATGAGCGATCAGTCAGCAGCGGCAGCCGACGAGCCGCGTGATCCAGCCTCGCTGCCGTTGGGGGCGCCGTACCGCTGGTTGTGGACCGCCTCGACGGTCTCCAACCTCGCCGACGGGCTGTTCATGGTCGCGCTGCCGCTGGTCGCGGTGCGCTTCACCCGCTCACCGGCGCTGATCTCGGGGCTGAGCTTCGCGCTGACCCTGCCGTGGCTGCTGTTCGCTCTGCACGCCGGCGCGCTCGCCGATCGCCTGGACCGACGGTCGCTGATGGTCAGCGCCAACCTCGTCCGTGCGGCCCTGGCGGCCGGCGCCGTGGCGGCCGTCGTGCTCGATGCGGGCTCGATCTGGCTGTTGTACGGGGTCGCGCTCGGCATCGGCGTCGCTGAGACGCTCTACGACACCTCGGCGCAGTCGATCCTGCCGCAGGTGGTCCGCCGCGGGCAGCTCTCGCGCGCCAACGGTCGGCTCTACGGCGGTCAGATGGTCGCCAACGAGTTCGTCGGCCCACCGCTCGCCGGCGTGCTGGTGACCCTGGGCGTGGCATTGTCGTTCACCGTGCCCGGCGGCCTGTGGCTCGTCGCCGTCGCCACCTTGCTGCTGGTCCGCGGCAACTTCAGGGTCGAGCACGATGGCGTGACGACGCTGCGCACCGACATCGCCGAGGGGCTGCGCTTCCTGTGGCGTCACCAGCTCCTGCGCACGCTGGCGGTGATGACCGGCGCCTACAACTTCGCTGCGAACGCGGTGTTCGCCATCTTCGTGCTCTACGCCGTCGGCGCCGATTCCGCCATGCGCCTGGCCGAGCCCGCCTACGGGGTGCTGCTGACCAGCCTGGCGGCGGGCAGCCTGGTCGGCTCGGTGCTCGCCGACCGGATCGAGCGGTGGTTGGGCCGCTCGCGCTGCCTGATCGTCTCGATCGTCGGTGCTGCGCTGCCGTTGGGGATGCCCGGGGTGACGGCGCAGCCGGTGCTGATCGGTGCCGCGCTCTTCCTGGGCGGGATCGCGATCGTGCTGTTCAACGTCATCGCGGTCTCCCTGCGGCAGACGGTCACCCCCGACCGGCTGCTCGGTCGGGTCAACAGCGGCTACCGGCTGTTCGCCTGGGGATCGCGCCCACTGGGTGCCGCCGCGGGTGGCCTGCTGGGCGAGGTGCTGGGCCTGCGCCCGGTGTTCGTGATCATGGCCGTGGTCACCCTGGGGCTGCTCCTCGGCATGCGGGTGGTCACCGACGAGGCGATGGATGCCGCTGAGCGCGACGTCGATGAGCAGGCGTGAGCCACAGCCCACCGCCCGGGCCGGGCGGCCGGAGCGGCAGGACGCCGTCGCTACGCTCGGGGCATGGCGAAGAAGGGCGGCAAGACCAAGAGCGGTGGCGACGGCAGCAAGCTGGTCGTCAGCAACCGCCGTGCCCGCCACGACTACCACCTCGAGGAGCGCTTCGAGGCCGGGATCGTGCTGGTGGGCACCGAGGTCAAGTCGCTGCGCGATGGCAAGGGCTCGCTGCGTGAGGCGTGGGTCAAGATCGATGAGGGCGAGGCCTGGCTGATGCAGGCCCACATCCCCGAGTACGCGTTCGGCAACCGCAACAACCACGACCCGACCCGGCCGCGCAAGCTGCTGCTCCACCGGCGGGAGCTGCACGAGCTCAGCCACGCCGTGGAGGCCAAGGGCTACACACTCGTGCCGACCCGGATGTACTTCCGCCACGGTCGCGCCAAGCTCGAGTTCGCGCTGGCGCGCGGCAAGAACGTGGCCGACAAGCGCCAGACCGAGAAGGAGCGCGACGCCCAGCGCGAGATCGAGCGGGCCCTCAAGTACCGGCGCTGAGGGCCGATGGAAGGTGTGTGGGCGCGAACGCGTTCTCCTGGATGCGTGGGCTACTGATCACCGCCGCAGGGCTCGCGCGATCCACCCCACCGGGGTACGATGTAAGACCCGCTGGAGACGGCGGGACGCGCACCTTGAGAACTGCACAGCGTCGATGCCTCCACCCGATCCACGGGGCTGACATGGTCTCGACCGTGGTCAGGCCGTTGCCGTGGGAGCGTGCCGAGGATGCTCGCGTGACCTCGACAAAACACGCGGGAACAACCAACTGGCGAAACTGAAGAGTTGGCAATCGCGGCATAAACACCCGCGACGATCCGCCCCTGATGCCTCGTAAGGGGACCGGATCGACATAACGAGGCTCCACCCGACCCGCCGTGACCACCTGGCGGTCGGGAACACCTTGTGGTGGTGTGGATGCGGAAGCTGCCTGGACCTGGAGCACCGCATCCGAGACGATCCAGGTCCTACGCACGTAGAGCCCCCAGCTTCGGGACCGCGGGACCCGGGTTCGATTCCCGGCAGCTCCACGCG
>JBKGZF010000424.1:0-2557 GCA_046545715.1 Nitriliruptoraceae bacterium
GCTGGGCGCTGTTCAGTGACCCCCGCCTGGCCCTGGCCGTGGCGCGCGGCTCCGGTGAGGCGGTCCGTCAGCTCAGCGAGGTCGCCCAGCAGGCCGGCAACGACGTCTCCGCGCACGGGACCGGCGGCGCGTGGATGATCGCCACCGCGCAGGCGGATGCGGATCGCTTCGAGGCGGCTGTGCACGCCTCGCTCGATCGCAAGGTCTGCAACACCTTGAACACCTGCGCGATCGTCCGCGAGCGCGCGGACGAGCTCGTGCCGAGGTTCCTCGCGGCGCTGGACCGGGCCGCCGCCGACCGGGGAGGGGCAGCCAAGCTGCACGTGCTGGACCGTGACCGCGACGCTGTGCCAGCCCAGCGCTTCACCACCTCGACGTCGATCGACCGGGCCGACGGCCCCAGCCAGGAGCCGCAGGCCGAGGTCCTGACCTCCCATGAGCAGCTGGGCATCGAGTGGGAGTGGGAGGGCTCGCCAGAGGTCACCCTGCTGCTGGTCGACGGCCTGGACGAGGGCCTGGAGCTGTTCAACCGGCACTCGCCGCGCTTCGTGCTGTCGGTGATCTCCGAGGATGCCGACGAGCAACGACGTGCGTTCGCCGACGCCGATGCGCCCTACGTCGGCGATGGCTTCACCCGCTGGGTGGACGGGCAGTACGCGCTCGGCACCCCCGAGCTCGGGCTGTCCAACTGGGAGCGCGGCCGGCTGTTCCACCGCAGCGGGATCCTCTCGGGCGCGTCCATCCACACCGTGCGCCTGCGGGTCGAGCAGTCCGACCCGACGCTGCACCGGTGACGGGGCGTGCCACCACAGCTGTCCGCGCCGGCGCACCTGCCCTGCTGCTGGCGGTCACGCTCGTCCTGACGGCGGCCAACCTGCGGGCCGCGGTGACCAGCGTCGGTACTGATCCTCGCACCGGCCGCGGCGCCACTGCTGTGGGCGGTCGTGCTCGGCATCGGGTTCGGGGCGTTCCCGCTGGCGCTGGTCCTCCTCGCACTGCGTGCAGCCACACCGGCCGGGGCTGCCGCTCGCGGTGCTGCTGGTGCTGCTGGTCCCCAAGCTGCTCGCCGGCCGGATCGCAGCAGCACCCGGGCACGTCGACGACTGATCGGCGCTCACAGCAGGTCGCGGCCGGCCGCCCAGGCGGTGAGCTCGTGGCGGTTGGACAGCTGCAGCTTGCGCAGCACCGCCGAGACGTGGGTCTCGACGGTCTTGATCGAGATGTGCAGCCGGCTCGCGGTCTCGCGGTAGGTGAAGCCGCGCGCGATGTGGCGCAGCACCTCCTTCTCGCGGGTGGTCAGCTGGTCGAGCTCGGGGTCATCGCTGCCGACGCCCGGTGGGATGTCACCGGAGAACGCGTCGAGCACGAACCCGGCCAGGCGCGGGCTGAACACCGCGTCGCCCTGATGCACGCGGGTGATCGCCGCGACGAGGTCCTCCGGCGCGATGGTCTTGGTGACGTAGCCACGCGCACCGGCACGGATCAGCTGGATCACGTCCTCGGCCGCATCGGAGACCGACAGCGCCAGGAAGCGCACGGCGGGGTGGGTCTCGTGCACGGCCTGCAGCACCGTCCGGCCGCCGCCACCCGGCATGTGCACGTCGAGCAGGACGACGTCGGGCTTGAGCGCTCGGATCTGTTGGATGGCGGTGTCCACGTCCCCCGCGTCGCCGACGATCGTGACGTACTGACCGAGCTCGGAGCGCACCCCCGCACGGAACAGGTGGTGGTCGTCGACCAGGTAGACGTTGATGGCGCGGCTCACGATGTCGGCTCCTCGTCTCGGCGCGGCAGGTGCAGCTCGACCTCGGTGCCGCTGTCGTCGCCGGAGTGGATGGTCGCGGTCCCGCCGCTGCGCTCGAGCCGGCCCACGATCGAGTGGGCGATGCCCTGGCGATCAGCGGGGACCGTGTCGGGGTCGAAGCCGACCCCGCGGTCACGGACGTAGGCGAGCACCTCGTCGCGGTCGACCTCGACGTAGACGTCGACGCGATCGATCCCGGCGTGCTTGGCGGCGTTCACGCACGCCTCGCGGATCGCGTTGGCCAGGGCACGCAGGCGCTCGTCGAGCTCGAGGTCGCCGACGGCGACGAGCTCGACGGTCAGGCCGTGGACCGCCTCGACGTCCTCGGCGACCTCCCGCAGCGCCTGCTCGAGGGTGGTGGCTGGGCCGGTGGCGGCGCTCGAGCCGTACAGCCAGCTGCGCAGCTCGCGCTCCTGACGACGTGCGAGCGCGACCATCCGACGGGGCTGGTCGCTCGAGCGCTGGATCAGCGCGAGGGTCTGCAGCACCGAGTCGTGCAGGTGGGCGGCGAGCTCGGCGCGCTCCTCCTGGCGGATGCGGGCACGGCGCTCGACCCCGAGCTGCTCGAGCAGCCGCCACAGCCACGGACCGAACAGCAGCGCGACCCCGGCCAGGGCCGCCACGAGCGCGATCAGCAGGTCCTGGGCGGCGGCCAACGCCTCGTTGGCAGCGACGAAGCCAGCGATGGCACCAGCGATCAGCACGGCGCCGACCAGCACGCGCAAGGGGGACACCGGTGCGCTGGCCGCTGCC
>JBKGZF010000425.1:0-2547 GCA_046545715.1 Nitriliruptoraceae bacterium
CGCCACCCCTGCGTCGAGGTGGTGGGTCACGACCGCAGCAGGCCGCGTAGCTCGCGGGTGAGCAGCGCCCGGTGCAGCGCGCCGCCGGCGGCGGCCAGCGACTGGGCGCGCTCGGCGGCGGCCGCGCGGCTGTCGGGGTTGCGCTGGCGCAGCAGGGGCGCCACCAGGGCTTCGGCCACCGAGATCTCGCGGTCGGCGAACTGCTTGTACATCCGCAGGTGCCGCGCCTCGAGGCCGGTCTGCAGCAGCTCGGCAGCCAGGCCGGCGATGCGCAGGTCGTCGGCGTCATGCGGCGGCTTGCCGAGCAGCCCGTGATCACGCAACGCCGCGAGGTCGTCGGGGTCGAGCCCGCTGCGCTCGGCGAGCTCCTCGGCCGCGAGCGAGACGTGGTCGTCCTCGGGCTCGGTCAACGAGGGTGCATCGCGGCTGACGGGCACCGCCACGGGCGTCGCCGGACCGTCCGGGTCGTCGGACGGCGCGGTGACCGGCAGCCCCGCGTCGAGCCGATCGAGCTCGTCGCGGATCACCTTCAGCGGCAGGTAGCGGTCACGCTGGGCCCGCAGGACGTAGCGCAGACGGTCGATGTCGGCGTCGGTGAACTTGCGGTAGCCGGACTCGGTGCGATCCGGCGAGATCAGCCCCTCGGCCTCGAGGAAGCGGATCTTGGAGATGGTGATGTCCTCGAACTCGTCCTTGAGCCGGTTGAGGACCTCGCCGATCGTGTGCGTGCTCACGAGGCATCCCCGATGGGCACGGTGGGATCGCCGACGAACAGCAGCTTGAAGCGCCCGATCTGCAGCTCGTCGCCGGTCGCGAGCGCGCGGACGTCGACGCGCTCACCGTTGACGTAGGTGCCGTTGAGGCTGCCGTTGTCCTCGACCGTGACCCCCTCGTCCCCGAGGCTGAGCACGGCGTGACGGCGCGAGACGGTGACGTCGTCGAGGAAGATGTCGGACTCGGGATGGCGCCCGACCGAGGTCCGCTCGCGGTCGAGCAGGAACCTCGACCCGGCATTGGGCCCACGCACGACCACGAGCATGCCGGTGCCCGGCTCGAGCGTCGGGAACTCACCGACCTCGTGCTGTGGATCGAGCTCCCCCGCCTCGATCGAGCCCGTGGTCGAGTCGCTGCCACCGACCTCGGCCATCAGCGGGGTCCCGCAGGACGGGCAGAAGTTCGCCTCGTCGGGGATCGACTCGCCGCACTGGCTGCAGATCACCTCGCACCTCCTGGCCGGACGCCGACCCCGCCTCAGCCGGGCCGCTGCTGCGGCGCTGGAGCGGCGGCTGACCCGACCATCGAGGTCGACCTCAGCCTGACCTCGAAGGCCGCGGTGCCCGCGGTCGGCCGGACCCGCAGCCTAGACCACAGCTCGAGGCACGCGCAGCCGTGATCCGGTCGGCTGGTCCCCGTCCGGCTGGCTCACCGGGCGGTGGTCACTCGCCGAGCTGAGCCCGGTAGGCGTCGGCGTCGAGCAGCGCGTCGAGCTGCGAGCGGTCGCTGGGGCGCAGCTGGCACATCCAGCCCTCGCCGTAGGGGTCGCTGTTGACCAGCTCCGGGGCGTCGCTGAGCGCCTCGTTGACCGCGACCACCTCGCCGTCGACCGGCGCGTAGAGGTCGGAGACCGACTTGGTGGACTCGACCTCACCGAAGCTGGCACCGCGTGTGAGCTGGCTGCCGGTCTCGGGCAGGTCGACGAACACGACGTCACCGAGCTGGTCCTGGGCGAAGTCGGTGATGCCGATCGTGACGGTGTCGCCCTCATCGCGGACCCACTCGTGGTCCTCGGAGTAGCGCAGCTCGCTGGGGATGGCATCGGACACGGTGGCTCCTCCGGCCGCGACGGTGATGGACGCCAGCCTAGTCACGCCGGCGCAACAGCTCCGCTGCGTACTGCACCGCCGCCACGTAGTACAGCAGGGTGCTCACCGAGTACACCGTCCACGCGGTGGTCAGTAGGGGGCCGTTGGGCTCCGTGGCGCCCTCGCCGACGATCGCAGCCCCGAGGAAGAGGGGTAAGGCCACCATCAGCCCGAAGGTGGCGGTCTTGCCGATCCGCGTCACCTGCGGGGGACGGTCGCCGGCCAGCAGCAGGACCGCTCCGGCCAGCAGCACCGCCACATCACGGGCCAGCAGCACGACCAGCGCCCACAGCGGCAGCAGCTCGGCCATCACCATGCCGAAGCCGACCACCACGAACAGCGCCCGGTCGCTGATCGGGTCGAGGAGCACGCCGAGCCGGCTGACCTGGCCCAGTCGCCGAGCGAGGTAGCCATCGAACCAGTCGGTCGAGGCGAACAGCGCCAGCAGCACCAGCGCCCGCAGCAAGCGCCCGGCCTGCAGGTCGACGTAGACCACCGGCAGCACCGCGATCCGCGCCACCGACAGCAGGTTCGGCACCGTCAGGATGCGTCGAGCCGGCTCCTGGGGCTCGTCCCTCGCCCCGATGTCGAACACCCGCATCCGCACTGCCTCACCACCGTCGGGCAGCCCCCCCGGGTGCGAGCACCCGGGGGCGTGCCGTGGTCGGGCTGGCCGGACTTGAAC
>JBKGZF010000426.1:0-2547 GCA_046545715.1 Nitriliruptoraceae bacterium
GACGTGGCCAGCACCGGTGTCGCGCGGTTCGTCGAGCGCGCACGGCAGGCGGGCGTCGAGGTGGACGTGGCCGAGTTCCCGGCGGGGACCCGGACCGCTGCGGACGCGGCGGCGGCCATCGGCTGCGAGGTGGCCCAGATCGTCAAGTCGCTGGTGTTCGTCGCGGACGAGGAGCCGGTCCTGGTGCTGACCTCTGGAGCGAACCGCGTCGACGAGACCGCCCTGGCCTCCGCGCTCGGGGCCGCGACGGTGCGCATGGCCGACGCGCAGCTGGTGCGCGAGGCCACCGGCTACGCGATCGGCGGTACCCCACCGTTCGGGCACGACACGCCGGTGGGTGTGGTCTGCGACCGCACGTTGACCGAGCACGAGGAGGTCTGGGCGGCGGCCGGCAGCCCGACGACGGTGTTCCCGCTGTCACCGCAGACGCTGCTCGAGGTCACCGACGCGCAGGTGGCCGACGTCGCCCGACCGGCCTGACCGGCTCAGCCCTTGCGGGCCTCGAGCTCCTCGACGAGCTTGGGCACGACCTGGTTGAGATCGCCGACGACCCCGAAGTCCGCGATCTGGAAGATCGGTGCCTCGGGGTCCTTGTTGATCGCCACGATGTTCTGGGAGGTCTGCATCCCGGCGCGGTGCTGGATCGCGCCGGAGATCCCCGAACCGATGTAGAGCATCGGCGCGATCGTGCGACCCGTCTGGCCGATCTGGTAGCGGTGCGGGTACCACCCGGCGTCCGTGGCGGCCCGCGAGGCGCCGACGCCGGCGCCCAGCACGTCGGCCAGGCGCTCCATCAGCTCGAACTTCGAGGCGTCACCGAGACCCCGCCCGCCGGCGACCACCACGGCGGCCTCGCCGATGTCGGGGCGATCTGCCGAGGCCTGCTTCTCCACCGAGGTGACCCGCGCCTGCGTCGCGGCTTCGGACAGCGAGACGTCCAGGGCCTCGAGCTCCGGCTGGCCACCGCCGGTCTCCTCGGCCGCGAACGCGTTCGAGGCGATGCCGAGCAGCTGCTTGTGGCCCTCGACGACCGTCGACTCGGTGATCTTCTCGCCGCCGAAGACCACCTTGGTGGCCACCAACCGGCCATCGTCACCCGCGTCGAGACCGGTGACGTCGGTGATCACACCCCCACCGACCCGGATCGCCAAGCGTGAGGCCACGTCCTTGACGTGGTTGGAGGAGGCGAACAGCAGCGTCTCCGCGCCCGAGGCATCGAACGCCGCCTGCAGCGCCTCGACCTGGGGCAGGGTCACGTAGCCGTGAGCGTCCTCGGAGTCCCAGTGGTAGAGCTTGTCCGCGCCGAACCGGCCGAGGGTCGCGGCCGCGTCCTGCGCGCCGGGGCCCAGCCACACCGCGGCGACCTGATCACCCGCGTCCGTCGCCAGCTGGCGGGCCGCGGCCAGCATCTGCAGCGAGAGCTTGCGTGGCTCACCCTCACCGTGGTCGATCAACACCAGCGTCTCTGCCATCACTACGTCCTTCGCGTCGCATCTGAGGCGCGCTCACCGCGCCCGCACCGAACCATCCGGGCCGTCGCCATCGAGCCGTCAGACGAACTTCTTCTCCACCATCCAGTCCGCCAGCTGGGCCGCAGCCGCGCCGGTGCCGTCGTCCTCGACGATCGTGCCGGCCTCCTTCGGTGGACGGTCGCGCACCTCGTGGACGCTGGCAGCTGCGCCGGCCAGGCCGACCTCGGCCGGCTCGACGCCAAGATCCGCCAACGAGAGCACGTCGAGCGGCTTGGACTTGGCGGCCATGATCCCCTTGAACGACGGGTAACGCGGCTCGTTGATCGCCTCGACGACGCTGACCACCGCCGGCAGCTGCGACTCGACCACGTCCCAGCCCTCCTCGTGCTCGCGGTGGACCACGACGCGCTCGCCGTCCACCTCGAGGTAGCGGGCGTAGGTCAGGCTCGGCAGCCCCAGCAGCTCGGCCACCGCAGCCGGCACCAGGCACGTCCGCGCGTCGGTCGACTGGTTGCCGAACAGCGCGATGTCGAACTCCTGGCCCTCCAGCGCCTTGGCGATCACCCGGGCGGTGCCCAACGCATCCGAGCCGGCGATCGCGTCGTCGGTGACCTGCACGGCCGCGTCCAGGCCGTAGGAGAGGGCCTTGCGCACCACCGACTGCGCCGACTCCGGACCGACCAGCAGCACCGTCACCTCGGCCCCATGGTTCTCCTTGAGCCGCACCGCCTCCTCGATCGCGAACTCGTTGACCGGGCACAGCACCGACTCGACCGCCTCGCGGTCGACGGTGCGGTCGTTGGGGTCGAACGACTTGTCAGCGGCGGTATCCGGAACACGCTTGACGGGCACCAGCACCTTCATCCGTGGGCTCCCTGAATCGTCGCGGGCAGTTCAGCTCGGTCGTGATGGAACTTGAGCGGACGCTACAAATCAAATCCGCGCGGTCGCACCCTAGGCTCACGTCCGCGGTGTCCCCGCATCGGGCCACGCCCGGACAGGCGCGGGTGCTCACGCCTCAGCCGATGGCTCGATCGCGTCCGAGCGCGGCAGGAACGGCACCACATGAGCAGTG
>JBKGZF010000427.1:0-2543 GCA_046545715.1 Nitriliruptoraceae bacterium
GCTGCGCCGCCTCGAGCGGGTCATCTTCACCGAGCTCGGCGAGCCCCGCAAGCCAGGCAAGGTCAACCCCTCCTGGATCGGCAAGGATGCCGGGGCGATCCTCAACGAGATCGGGGTCCGTGCCCCAGACGACGTCCGACTGATCGTCGCTCAGGTCCCCAACGACCACAGCCTGGTGTGGACCGAGCAGATGATGCCGGTGATGCCCGTCACCGAGGTGTCCGACGTCGACACGGCCATCGAGCTCGCACGTGCCTCGGAGCACCGCTTCGGGCACACCGCGGGGATCCACTCCACCAACGTGGACGTGATCACCCGCATGGCGCGGGTGATGAACTGCTCGATCTTCGTCGCCAACGGTCCGACCTACAGCGGTCTCGGCCACGGCGGCGAGGGGTTCTGTTCGTTCTCGATCGCGACGCCGACCGGCGACGGGATGACCCGCCCACGGACCTTCTCGCGCGAGCGGCGCATCACGCTGGTCGGCTCGCTGCGGATCGTGTGACCATGCAGCCATCGATCGCCGTCCTCGAGCTCGACTCCATCGCCCATGGCATCGCCGTGGGCGATGCGATGGCCAAGCGCGCGCCGCTCGATGTGCTGCGCGCCGGCACGGTGCATCCCGGCCGCTACCTGGTGCTGGCCGGTGGCACCACCGGCGACGTCGAGGAGGCGGTCGACGCCGGTCGGACGACCGGCGCGAGCGCGCTGATCGGGCTGACCTTCCTGCCCGACGTGCACCCGGACGTGGTGGCCGCTCTGGGGGGAGCACGGCACGAGGCGGGCGAGGCGCTCGGCATCATCGAGACCCGCACCGTGACCGCTGCCATCGAGGCCGCGGACGCCGGGCTGAAGAACGCCGAGGTGGTGCTGCGCGAGCTGCGTCTGGCCGACGATCTCGGTGGCAAGGCCTACATCCTCTTCGGTGGACCGCTCACCGAGGTCGAGGCGGCGGTGGAGTACGGCGTCGCCAGGATCGACGGCGGTGCGCAGCCGGTGACCCAGGTGGTCATCTCGCAGCTGCACGCGGAGATGGACGACAACCTGCGTGCCGACGCCAGGTTCCTGCCACGGGTCAGCGAGGCCGCGCGCGGCTACGGCGACGACGCCGGGACGGAGGGCCGCTGATGCAGCTCGGACGCGTGCTCGGGACCGTGGTCGCCTCGGTCAAGGCCGATGGGCTGGAGGGCGTGCGCCTGCTGATCGTGCAGCCGCTGGATCGCCAGCAACGGCCGAAGGGCACCGCGGTGGTCGCCGCCGACGCGCTGGCGATGGCTGCTCCGGACGAGCTGATCCACTTCGTCAGCGCCCGCGAGGCCGCCGAAGCCTTGGAGGAGTCCTTCGTGCCCGTCGACCACGCGATCGTCGGGATCGTCGATGCGGTCGAGGAGCTTGGCTCATGAAGCTCGCGCGTGTGACCGGGACGGTGGTCTCCACGATCCAGACCGAGATCCTCGACGACCGCCGGCTCCTGCTGTGCGACACCCTCGACGCCGCCGGCCAGCCCGACGGCGGCTATCTGATCGCCGTCGACACCGTCGGCGCCGGGGCGGGTGAGACCGTGGTGCTGATCGACGAGGGCAATTCCGCGCGCCAGGTCGTGGGTCGCAGCAGCGGCCCGCTGCGCACGGTGATCGTCGGCATCGTCGACGAGGTCACCGCAGACGGCAACTGGTCGGCGTAGCGCTTCGGGCCCGTGCCCTAGCGCGCTGCGAGCGCCAGCTGGCGTGACAGCGCCACGAGCGAGCCGTCGGCGGTGCGGATGTCGCCGTCCTCCTCGAGGTAGCCGTCGGTGACCGCGGTCGTGGTGAACCGTGAGGCGAGGTAGCCGTCGGGCTCCGGGCGCCGCCGGAACTGGACGGTCAGCTCGAGGGTGGGCACCCAGCCCACCGGCGCTCCCTCCAGGTCGAACACGGCCGGTGGGTAGCAGTCGGCGACGACCAGCACACCCAGGGTGTCCATGGGCGCGCCGTCGCGCCAGCGGGCGTAACCGCCGTTCTCGCCGCGACCGGTCGGGCGGCCCGCGGTCCACCCCAGGTAGCTCTCGGGCTGGCGGTGCTCGAAGCGCTCGTGGATCGGCGGTACCGGATGGCCACCCTTGCCAGCGCGCTCGAACCCCAGGCTGGTGGTATCCACACACGCCTCGGGCGGGGGCAGCGGCAGCGGCGGTCGCGTGAGGTGGTTCGGCCCCGCGGCCGTGGCCAGGTCCGCGAACGTTCCGAGCAGCCGCAGGCACTGACGCTCGCCCTGGACGATCGTCGCCGCGACGGTCGAGTGGCGGCGGCCGCGGCGCACCACCTCGACGTCGACCTGCACCTCGCCCGTCTGCGGTGGCGCCAGGAAGTGCGCGGTCAGCGTCACCGGGTCAGGCTGCTCGATCGGGTCGCGCATCGCCCGGGCCGCCAGTGCCATCAGGTAGCCGCCGTTGGGTGCCGCGCCGTCGAGCACCGCCCAACCGGGATCGACCGTCCCGCGGTAGCGGCCCACGTCCAGTCGGTCGACGGCGGTGTCGCGTTCGAAGCGGCTCATCTAGACCCTCTCGG
>JBKGZF010000428.1:0-2527 GCA_046545715.1 Nitriliruptoraceae bacterium
GCCACGGCCCGGTGGCACGGCATGGCCGAGGGCTTCGGTGGTCGCCGTCTCGGGAACCAGGTCCGCGCCGATCCCGAGCCGCTGCTCGAGCCGCGCGGCCGTGCCGGGACCTACGGCCGCGACCATGCCCGCCCGTGCGAGCTGCCTACCGCCACCACCGAGCTGCGCCAGCGCGTCGGCGAGGGCATCGACGCCGTTCGGCGAGGTCAGGCACACCAGCGCCACCTCGCCCTCACACAGCTCGCTGGCGGCCGCTGCCAGCGCGGTGCCGTCCCCGGGCTCGATCGTCAGCACCGGCGCCACGACCGGCTCGCCGCCGAGCTCGCGCACACGTCCGGCGAGCTCCTCGGCCTGGGCGGGCGCCCTCGGCACCAGCACCCGCACGCCCTCGAGGCGATGCTGAGCCCCGCTCACGTCGACGCCGGGTCCTCGCGCAGGCGGGTGAGCACCGCCTCGCCGCCGTCCTCGAGCAGGGTGCGTGCCATCGCCCGTCCGAGCGTGACGGGGTCGTCGGCGGCGATCTCGTGGGAGGCGCGGTAGAGCCGCGTCCCACCCGGGTCGGCGAGCAGCCCCAGCAGCGTGAGCCGACGCTCGCCGGTAGCGGTGGTGCGCACCTGCGCATGCGCGCCGATCGGCGCGGTACAGCCCCCCTGGAGGTGGGCGAGCAGCTCACGCTCGGTGGTGGCCTCCAAGCGTGTGACCGGATCGTCGACCGCGGCGCGGAGCACGCGGCGGGTGTCCGCGTCGTCGCGCCGGCACTCCACCGCCAGCGCGCCCTGGGCCGGGGCGTGGAGGAGCTCGCCGTGCTCCAGCGGCACCGCCACGAGCCCGTCGACGTCCGGACGCAGCCGCAGCAGGCCGGCGACGGCGACCACGACGCCATCGAGCTCGCCATCGGCCACCTTGCGCAGGCGGGTGGTGAGGTTGCCGCGCAACGGCTGCACGACCAGGTCACGGCGGTGGTAGGTCAGCTGTGCTGCTCGCCGCGGCGAGGAGGTCCCGATGGCCCGCGGCCGGTCACGAGGGATCGTGGGCAGCCGCCATCCCGGCTGGGTGACCAGGGCGTCGCGAGGGTCGACCCGGGGCGGCACCGCCGCGATCGCCAGCTGATCATGTCCCTCGGTCGGCAGGTCCTTGTAGGAGTGGACCACCATGTCGCAGTCGCCGGCGAGCACCGCCTGCCGGGTGCCATCGACGAACAGGCCCTTGGCGTCGAACGCCTCGATCGCCCGCTCGGGATGCTCATCACCGGACGTAGCCAGCGCCACCAGCTCAGCGGGCTGCCCCGTGTGGGCGGTCAGCGCGTCGGCGACCGAGCGTGCCTGGACCTGAGCGAGCGCCGAGCGCCGGGTGGCGATCCGCCAGGGCCGGGTGGCCTGCGCGGCGCTCATGCCGGGTCTGGGGGTTCGTTACCGGGTCCTTCACCGTCATCGCTGCCAGCGGTGTGATCGTCCGGCAGGTCGAACAGCTCGCGCAGGGCCTGGACGTGGAACTCGGCGCCAGCGGCATCGGCCAGCTGCTTGAGCCGCACGGTCGGCTCGTGCAGCAGGGTGTTGACGATCCCGCGGGTCAACGCCTCCACCGCTTGGTGCTCCCGCTCCCCGAGCCCGCTGAGCTTGCCGCGCAGGCGCTCACGCTCGGCCACCCGGACCTGCTCCGCGCGCTCGCGCATCGCGCGGATCGCGGGCTCGACCTGCGCGGTCCGCGTCCAGGTCGCGAACCGCTCGGCCTCCGCGTCGACGATCGACCGGGCGGCGGCGATCGCCTCGCCGGTCACGCCGCGGTCCGCCAGCTCGCGGACGTCGGCGACCCCGATCACGCTCACGCCGTCGAGCTGCGCCGCCGCGGGGTCGACGTTGCGCGGGACGGCGAGATCGAGCAGCACCAGGGGGCGGTCGGCGACGTCCTCGCGCCGAGCGACCGCGCGGGCCACCAGATCGGCGTCGAGCACGGGCTCGGCGGCGCCGGTGGTGCACACGGTCACGTCGGCGGCGGCGATCGCGTCGACCAGCCCGTCGGCGTCGACCACCCGGCCCTGGGTGCGGCCCTCGACACGCGACACCAGGCGCCTGGCCCGGTCCTCGCTGCGGTTCCAGACGTCGAGGTGGTCCACGTCGGCCGCTGCGGCACGGTCAGCGGTGAGCGCGCCCATCTTGCCGGCACCGACGATCGCGACGCGACCGCCGGTCAACGACCGGCCGAGGCGCTGCTCGACGGCATCCAGCCCGACGTCGACCATGGACGAGGCGCCGGCAGCGATCGCGGTCTCGGTGCGCACCCGACGTCCGACGTGGACCGACTGGCCGAACAGCCGCTGCAGGACACCACGCGCGCTGCCCTCGTGCCGGGCGACCTCCATCGCCTGCTTGACCTGCAGCGCCACCTGGCGTTCGCCGACCACCATCGAATCGAGCCCGGATGCGACCGCGAACAGGTGCGCCGCCGCCCGGTCATCGTGGTAGCTGTAGTGGACCTCGTCGAGATCCTGCGGATGGACGTCCCCACGTTCAGCGAGCCAGCCCCGCAG
>JBKGZF010000429.1:0-2514 GCA_046545715.1 Nitriliruptoraceae bacterium
GCCATCATCGCGCTCGAGTCGACCCACGATGCGTTCGCGCGGCGACTGGCCACCGCGTGGAGTACCTCGAGCTATGCACCGATCGAGGTCGAGCACGTCGCGACCGATCAGCTCTCGATCGACGATCTCGTGCGGTCGCTGCCGGTGCCGACCGCACTGGCCACCGTGCGGGTAGGAGGGCTGCAGACGGTCGGGTTCCTCCAGGTCGACCTGCCCTTCGGGCTGCTGTTCGTCGAACGGATCCTGGGTGGGGCGGGCGACCCACTCGGCGCGCCGGTCGATCGCAAGCCGACCGAGCTCGAGAGCGCGCTGCTGTGCGATCAACTGCTCGCGCCGGCCGTCACCGCGATCGACGAGGCGTTGCGGGATCTAGGTGGCGAGGCCTCCTCGCTGCTGACCTTCGAGACGTCCCCACAGCCGCTGCAGCTGGGCTCACCGGGTGAGCTGTTGCTGATGCTCACCTATCGGGTGGAGATCCGGGGTGATCTGCCCGCTCGTGGACTGGTCACGCTCGCCTACCCGGTCTCGGCGTTGATGCCCCACCTCGAGGCGCTGCTCACCGGCCCCAACGATCACGGCGACGAGCAGTCACAGCTCGACGGCTCGCCGCTGTGCGACACCCTGCTCGATGCCCGGTTCGAGGTGTCCGCGAGGGTCGGCGGCACCACCCTGCCGGCCAGCGAGCTCGCGGAACTCGAGCCTGGCAACGTCATCCGTCTCGATCATCCGATCGACGAGCCGGCAGCGCTCGTCGTCGGCGAGCACCGGCTCGGTACCGCGCATCTCGGCAAGCGTCGCCGGCGGATCGCCCTGCAGGTCGTCACGCCGCCGACACCGGACGCGACCCATGCCGCGGTCGCGGCCGACACCGCACCGTAGAGGGCCGCTCACGATGACCAACGAGACCGCTGTCCACGCGGACCTGCCCGATCTCGCGGGAGGTGCAGGCCTCGGCCCGGCCGGGGACCTCTCGCTGCTCGGCGACGTCGAGATGTCGGTCACCGTGGAGCTCGGCCGTGTCCGGTTGCCGCTGCGCGAGCTGCTGCGGCTGCAGGAGGGCAGCGTCGTCGAGCTCGAACGCCTCGCTGGCGCGCCGGTCGATGTGCTGGCGAACGGCACGCCGATCGCGCGGGGCGACGTGGTGGTCGTCGGTGACGAGCTTGGCGTACGCGTCTCCGAGCTGGTCGGGGAGTCCGCATCGTGATCGACGCCTCCCCGCTGGTGCTGGTGCTGGTGCTGGGCTGCGTCGTCGCGGTTCCGGTGCTGCTGCGGCATCGGCGTGCCCAGGCGCCTGACGCCCTGCGGGTGATCGGGCGCACGGCGCTGTCGAAGCAGGCCGTCATCGCGGTGGTGGCCGTGGGCGAGCGCCGCCTGCTGGTGGGTGCCGGTGAGCACGGCGTCGGCCTGCTCGCCGACCTCGACGCGCAACCGGGCTCCGGTCACGCAGCATCGGACGTTGACGCCACCGTCACGGATCCCCCGGTGACGACCCCGCAGCTCGGCCGCACGGATGCGGTCGGGCCGCTCTCGACGCTGGATCGTGCGGCGAGTCCCGAGGGGCTCACCGTGCCGGCTGGCGAGGGAGCCGACCGTGACCACGGGCCAGGGAACGGCCTCGTCGATCGTCTGCGCGCGCGGACGGTCCGCACCCCCACCTCGGGGAGGCCGTTCCATGGCACGCTGCTGCGCTAGGCGCCTCGCCGCGCGCGTACCACTGGTCCTGGCACTCACCGGGATCCTGCTCGGCCTGCTCACCGTCGCAGCTGCGGCGCAGGAGCCAGACGGTCCGGTGCCACCCCCGCCGCCGGAGGCGCCCGCTGATCCGGTCCCGCCCGAGCAGCCGGAGGGCGGCGATGCGGACGGCTTGGAGGTCACCCTCGACGATGACGAGGGGCTCTCGCAGACGGTGACCACGCTGCTGCTGTTGACGATCGCAGCGGTGGCTCCCGCCCTCCTGATGCTGATGACCACCTTCACACGGTTCGTGGTCGTGCTTGGGCTCGCCCGACAGGGGCTGGGTCTCCAGGCCGTTCCGCCGGCTCAGGTGCTGGTCGGCCTGGCTGTCTTCCTGAGCCTGTTCTCGATGTCCTCGACGCTCGGCGAGGTGAACGAGGTCGCGGTCCAACCACTCCTCGCCGGAGAGATGGATGCGCTCGAGGCGGCCGAAGCGGGCTACGAGCCACTGCGAGGCTTCATGCTGGCGCAGACCGATGAGGACGATCTTCGCATGTTCCTCGAGCTCCAGGATGCGGAGGATCCGTCCACCCCGGAGGAGATCGGCGCGACGACGTTGGTGCCCGCCTTCGTCATCTCCGAGCTGCGCACCGCGTTCACGATCGGCTTCGTGGTGTTCGTGCCGTTCCTGATCATCGACCTGGTCACCGCGGCGGTGCTGATGTCGCTGGGGATGGTGATGCTGCCGCCGATCTTCGTGTCGCTGCCGCTGAAGCTGCTGCTGTTCGTGCTCATCGACGGCTGGACGCTGCTGGGCCGCTCGCTCGTGCAGTCGGTGGG
>JBKGZF010000430.1:0-2509 GCA_046545715.1 Nitriliruptoraceae bacterium
CCTGCACCAGGGCCGGCTGTGCAGCACGGGCCAGCTCACCGATCGCGTCCGGGTCGGTCGGTACCTCCCGGAAGCCCAACAGGTGCACGCCCTCCTGCTCACAGGCCGCGACCAGCGCCTGCTGGGAGGTCGTGCGTGCCGCCTCGTCCTCGGGGCGGTCCCCCGGGGTGAGGAACAGGAACGCCACGCCGAGCGCAGCCGGGTCGACGTCCTCGGCGCCGAGTTCCGCCGCCCAGTCGGCCACCAGCTCGCGAGGGATCTGGCTCAGCAGACCGGCACCGTCGCCGGTCTTCGCGTCGGCGGCGATCGCCCCGCGGTGCTTCACCCCGGCGAGGCCGTCGAGGGCCATCTTCACGACGCTGCGTCGCGGCCGTCCGTCGGTGTGCGCGACGAAGCCGATGCCACAGGCGTCGCGCTCAGCATGCAGGACCGAGGTGGTGTGCGGGTGGGTGGATGTGACGGCCACGTGCAGACCTCCAGGGGGCGGCGTGCGAGCCTGGCTCGCATGCCGGCGGGGGGCGAGGAGGGCCCAGGGGAGGCCGGCCGCGCACGACGAACGGCGCCCACGGGCCCGGGGTCCGGGATCGCGAGCGCCGTTGCTCGGCCGGCAACGATACCGCTGCTGCAGCGGTCGCGTCCATCCACCTCGCCGCTGCCACGCGCGGTCGCCCGCGGCACCGATCTCCCCCGGGCAGCCAGGGCGGCTGCGGCCACCCGGTAGCGTTGCCACCCGCCACCATGACCGACGACCACATGACCGACGACCATCGGGGACGCCGGATGAAGCTCGCCATCCTCTCCCGTGCTCCCGACAGCTACAGCACACGGCGCCTGCGCACCGCAGCGACCGAGCGCGGCCATCAGGTGCGGGTCCTCAACACCCTGCGCTTCGCCATCGATCTGGCCGGCGACGAACCCGACCTGCAGTACCGCGGCAAGCCGCTGTCCGACTACGACGCGATCATCCCGAGGATCGGCGCGTCGATCACCTTCTTCGGTCTCGCGGTCGTGCGGCAGTTCGAGCAGATGGACGTCTACACGCCCAACACCGCGGCCGGGATCGCCAACTCGCGGGACAAGCTACGGGCGATGCAGATCCTCTCGCGCCACGACGTGCAGATGCCGGCGACCACCTTCGTGCGTGACCGTGCCGACGTGCTCCCGGCCATCGAGCGGGTCGGCGGCGCCCCGGTGGTGATCAAGCTGCTCGAGGGCACCCAGGGCATCGGGGTGATCCTCGCTCCCAACCGCAAGGTCGCCGAGGCGGTCATCGAGACCCTGCAGTCCACCCGCCAGAACGTGCTGGTGCAGGAGTACATCGCCGAGAGCAAGGGCAGCGACATCCGGGCGTTCGTGATCGGAGACCGGGTCGTCGCGGCGATGCGCCGCAGCGCAGAAGGCGACGAGTTCCGCTCCAACGTCCACCGCGGTGGGCGTACCGAGGTGGTGGATCTCGACGACGAGGCCCAGCGGGTGGCCGTCCAGGCCGCGCAGATCATGGGGCTGAAGGTCGCCGGCGTGGACATGCTCGAGAGCTCGCACGGCCCCTTGGTGATGGAGGTCAACTCCTCACCGGGCCTGGAGGGGATCGAGACCGCCACGGACCTGGACATCGCCGGGGCGGTCATCGACTACGTCGCCAACGAGGTCGCCTTCCCCGAGCTCGACGTGCGCCAGCGTCTCTCGGTCAGCGCCAGCTACGGCGTCGCCGAGCTCGAGATCGGCGAGGGCTCGGCCATGGTGGGGCGCACGCTCGCCAACTCGGGGCTGCGCGAGCGCGACATCACCGTGCTGACCCTCACCCGTGGCACGCGCGTCGTACCCAACCCGAGGGGCAACCGCGAGCTCGAGGCGCACGACCGGCTGCTGTGCTTCGGCCGGTACGAGGAGATGCGTGACCTGGTGCCCGCACGGCGCCGGCGGCGCTCCCGTCCCAAGATCGGACCGCTGCCCGACGACGCCGATGAGCCCACCCACGCCGGGGACTGAAGGCGGACCCTCGCCCCCGCCAACTGCGCCACACCGCCCGCCTGCGACACTCCCGCCCGCGACACTCCCGCCCGCGACACGCCGTCCGCCTCTGACCCGACCGACCCCGATGCCCAGGTGAGCCATGACGGTCCAGCTCGAGCACCGAGACAACGGCGTCGCGGTGCTCACCCTCGACGATCCCGCCCGCCGCAACGCGATGACCGAGGCGATGGGTGACGCGCTCGCCGCCCGGTGCGCTGAGCTCGCCTCGGATCAGCGGCTCCGCGCGGTGGTGCTCACCGGCTCGCCGCCCGCCTTCTCCGGCGGCGGCGACCTCGAGATGCTCGAGGAGCTCAGCCGTCGGACCCGCGAGGAGGGCTACGACGCGACGGCGACCATGGCGGGCTTCTACCGCCGGTTCCTGTCGGTCCGCGAGCTGCCGGTCCCGGTGATCGCGGCGATCAACGGCCACGCGGTCGGCGCGGGGCTGTGCATCGCGTTGGCCTGTGAGCTACGTCTGGTCGCCGACGAGGCCACG
>JBKGZF010000431.1:0-2506 GCA_046545715.1 Nitriliruptoraceae bacterium
GCCGCTGAATCGATCAGCCCGTGGACGGCCAGGACGGTCGCACGGGCGGTAGGGCGGTCCAGCTCGGCTCGCACACCACGCAGGGCTGTCACCCAGCCGTCGACGTAGCGCTCGTGGTTGCGCCGCGCGCGTCGGCGGTAGTCGTCGGGCAGGTGACGCAGCTCACGCACGAGCAGAGCGAGCGCCGTCGGCTGGCCGAGCGCCAGGCTCAGGTGAGCGTCGAGCAGCAGCTCAAGCGCCTCGTCCGGCTCGCGCTCGGCGGCTGCGTCCAACGCGGGACGGAGGGTGGTCCAGATGCGATCCAGGACGGCCATGAGCAGCGCGTCCTTGGAGGCGAAGTGGCGGTAGAGCCCCGGGCCGGTGATCCCGGCCTCGGCGCAGACGTCGTCGACCGAGGCACCGTGGTAGCCGTGGGCGTGGAAGGCCTGCGCCGCTGCGTCGAGGACCGCCTCGCGCCGGCGTCGGCCCCGGTCGGTGACCGCGGTCGACATCAGCGGCTCAGATCCCGAGCACGTCGCCGACCAGTGCCCGCTGATGCCGAGGGTCGCCGAGCAGCAGCTTGGTCGACTTCGCCCGCTTGAAGTACAGGTGGGCGTCGTGCTCCCAGGTGAAGCCGATGCCGCCGTGGATCTGGATCGCGTCGCCGGTGGCCTGCTCGTAGACCTCCGAGCAGTAGGCCTTGGCCATCGGGGTAGCGATCGCCAGCTCCTCGCGGTCACCACGGGCCAGGATCCGCGCGGCGTGCTCAGCGGTGGAGCGGGAGGATTCGGTGGCCACCAGCATGTCGGCGAGCTTGTGCTTGACGGCCTGGAACGAGCCGATGGCCCGGCCGAACTGGACGCGCTCGCGGGCGAAGGCGGTGGCGGCCTCCAGGGTGTGCTGGATCCCGCCGAGCTGCTCGCATGCGATCGCGGTGGTGCCGGCGGCGAGCGCGGCGTGCAGCGCCGCGACCGGCTCGCCGGCGCCGAGCCGGTCCTCCTCCGCGACGCGCAGCCCGGCGGCAGTGACCTGCGCCATCGGGCGGGTGAGGTCGAGCACCTCGATGGCCTCGCGGCTGAGCCCGTCCGCCTCGCCGCCGACGTGGAACAGCTCGAGCCCATCATCGGTCGCGGCGGCCACGATCAGGTGGGTGGCGGTCTGCCCATCGATCACGTAGCCGGCCTGCCCGTCGAGGACCCACCCGTCACCGTCGCGGACGGCGTGGATACCCGGCGGCGAGGTGAGGTGTCCGCCCGCGTCGAGGTGCGCCAGCGCCAGGCGGCTGGCACCGGCGGCGACGTCGGGCAGGATGCGTCGCTGCTGCTCGTCCGTGGCGCCGTGGAGGACCGCGGTGGTGCCGAGCACCGCCGAGGCCAGGTAGGGCACGGGCGCGAGGCGACGGCCGAGCTCCTCGAGCACGATCGAGACCTCGACGAAGCTCGAGCCAGCGCCGCCGAGCTCCTCGGGCACCAGCAGCCCGGTCAGCCCGAGCCCGGCGAGCTCGTCCCACAGCGGCTGGTCGAAGCCGCCGTGCTCGAGCATCACCCCACGGACGCGTTCAGGGGTGGCGCGCTCGGCGAGCAGATCGCGGGCCATCGAGCGCAGCAGCTGCTGCTCCTCGGTGAGGGCGAAGGTGACGGGCTCGGGCGTGGACGGGGCTGACGGCGAGGTGGTGGCTGACATCGCGCTGGCTCCTTGGAGGGACCGGGTGGTGGCGTCTTCGATGGCTGACCGCTGGGTGTGAACGCGGGTGGCGACCGGCCGTCAGCTGCGCGGCACCTCACGCCACGGCACGTTCTTGTCGGTGCGTGGCTCGCCCGGCAGGCCGAGGACGCGCTCACCGAGGATGTTCTTCATCACCTCGCTGGTGCCGCCCTCGATCGAGTTGGCCCGAGCCCGCAGGAAGGCCTTGTGCGGCGAGGTGGTGCGGGTGCCCGAGCGCTCGGGGCGGGTGAACTGGTAGCCGCCGGGGTAGGTCAGCCCCTCGGGGCCGAGCAGGTCGAGTGTGAAGGCGGTGATGGCCTTGTTGAGGTCCGCCCACTGCAGCTTGGAGGTCGAGCCCTCCGGCCCAGGGGTCCCGCGGCTGGCGGCCTCCTTGGCCCGAGCCGCGGTCAGGCGCAACGCCTCGGCCTCGATCCAGTAGGCGAGCAGCCGGTCGCGCTCCGCCGGGTCACCGTCGTCGCCGTGGCGCGCCTGCCAGGTCTCCACGGCCTGACCGATCGCGCCTGAGCCGCGCGGCTGAACCGAGCCGCCGATCGCGACCCGCTCGTTCATCAGGGTGGTCATCGCCACCTTCCAGCCCTGCCCGACCTCACCGACGCGCAGGTCGTCGGGGATGCGCACGTCGGTGAAGTAGACCTCGTTGAACTCGGCCTCACCGGTGATCTGGTAGAGCGGGCGGACGTCGACCCCGTCGGACTCCATGTCCACGATGAAGTAGGTCAGCCCCGCATGCTTGGGCACATCCGGGTCGGTGCGGGTGACCAGCAGCCCCCACTTGGCGAGGTGGGCGAGGGTGGTCCAGACC
>JBKGZF010000432.1:0-2503 GCA_046545715.1 Nitriliruptoraceae bacterium
CTCCAGGAGGTGGCCGGAGCCGCGGTCACCCTGGCTGTGGCCGCGATCCCGGAGGGCCTGCCGCTGCTGGCATCGATGGGACAGCGGGCCGCTGCACGACGACTCTCGGCGTCGGGGATCGTGGCACGCAACGTCCGCACGATCGAGGCCCTCGGACGGGTCGACGTCCTCTGCGTCGACAAGACCGGCACCCTCACCGAAGGCTCGCTCCACCTCACCGAGGTGTCTGACGGCCGGACGGCCGTGCCGGTCGACGAGCTCGACGACCGCCACCGGCGCGTGCTGCTCGCCGCCCGACGCTCCACGCCGGTCCGCGACGGTGAGCCGTTCGCCCACGCCACCGACGGGGCGGTCGCCGATGGCACCGGTGCCGCCGGGGTACGGCGAGAGGGCAGTGGCCGGTTCGAGGTGTTGGATGACCTGCACTTCGCCCCGGGACGCGGCTACCACGCGGTGCTCGCCCAGACCAGCCGCGGACCCGTGATCAGCGTCAAGGGAGCACCCGAGGTGGTGCTGGACCGCTGCCAGCACTGGCAGGTGAGCACGCGGCGACGCCCGCTGCGCCAGACGGACCGCGCCCGGTTGCTGGAGCATGCGACTGGACTGGCCGCGCGCGGCCTGCGGGTGCTCGCCGTCGCCGAGCGGGAGGCGCCGAGCCAGGCCGAGCTCGACGACGACGGCGTCGAGGATCTGACGTTGCTGGGCTTCGTCGGCCTGCGCGACCCGGCACGGGCGAGTGCCGCCGAGGCGGTGGCGCGGCTGCGCGCGGCGGGCCTCAGCGTGGTCATGGTGACCGGCGACCACACCGCGACCGCGCGCGCGGTGGCTCGGGACGTCGGACTCGGTGAGGGGCGGGTCGCCACCGCTTCGGACCTGATGGCGCTGGGTGAGGAGGACCTCGCCGAGGAACTCGCCGAGGTCACGGTGATCGCCCGCGCGACCCCCGAGCACAAGGCGGACCTGGTCCGTGCCTACCAGCGGCGCGGTGCGGTGGTCGCGATGACCGGCGATGGCGCCAACGACGTGGCCGCCATCCAGCTGGCCGACGTCGGCATCGCCCTCGGCCCGGGCGCGACCGCCGCCGCCCGCCACGCTGCGGACCTGGTCGTGACCGACGAGCGCATGGAGACCCTCGCCGACGCGATCGCGGAGGGCCGTGGTCTGTGGGCCTCGGTCCGAGACGCGGTGGCGGTGCTGGTCGGCGGCAACCTCGGTGAGATCGCCTTCGTCGTGACGGGGAGCCTCGTGACCGGCCGGCCACCGCTGGATGCCAAGCAGCTGCTGCTCGTCAACCTGCTCACCGACGTGCTCCCGGCCACGGTCATCGCGATGTCCCGACCCGACGGCGCCAGCATTGACAGCCTGCTGCGCGAGGGGCCCGAATCCTCCCTCGGCAGGGTCCTCAACCAGGCGGTCACCTGGCGCGCGATCGGAACCGCCACCGGGGCGGCCGCCGCCTACCTCCCGGCACGGCTGACCGGCACGGCGGATCACGCCGCCACCACGGGCCTGGTGGCGCTGGTCGGTGCCCAGCTGCTGCAGACCATCGTCGCCCGCCCCCGGGATGGACGGGTGTGGCTCGCCAGCGCCGGGTCGGCCGCTGCGCTGGCCTCCATCGTGCAGACCCCCGGCGTGAGCGGCGCCGCCGGCTGCCGCCCCCTGGGCCCGATCGGCTGGACGCTTGGCACCGCCGGGGCCGTCGCCGGCGCGGCCATCGGCACAGTCGGATCCCGGGCGGAGCGGGCCGTCCGCGACCTCGGATGGCTCATCGCGGCGCGAGCCGAGGACACGGCCGCGCCCGGGCCGACCGTGGACGCCGACGAGGGTGAGGGTGGCTGATGCGGGTCGAGGAAGGACACCTTGCGGGTGGACTTCCCTACGTCGCCGTCGGGAGCGGGCCGCCACTGGTTGTTCTCGGCGGGCTGTCCAGCGAGCACGGGCCCCCGAGCGTCATGGAACGCTGGCCGACGCTGCGGACCTTCGGCCCGCCGTTCCAGCGAGTGTTCCGGATCTACCTCGTCAGCCGCCGGGCCGGCCTGACGGCAGAGACGACCATGGCCGACCTCGCCGCGCACGTCGCGGCCGCCGTCCGCGCCGACCTGCCCACTCCTGTCCGGCTTGTCGGGATCTCCACCGGCGGCTCGATCGCCCTGCAGACCGCGATCGACCACCCGGACGTCGTGGACCGGCTGGTGGTGCTCTCGTCCGCCTGCCGGTTGTCCGACCGGGGCCGGACGGCGCAGCGACACCTCGCGGAACGCACCCTCGCCGGGCAGCACCGAGCGGCGTGGGCCGCCCTCGCGCCGATGCTCACGAGCGGCCGGACGGGTCGTGCCGCGTTCGCCGCGCTGCTGTGGGCGTTCGGGCCGCTCAGCGCCCCGGAGAACTCCGACGACATGGTCGCGACGGTCTACGCGGAGGACGCCTTCGATGCCGCGGCCGGCCTGGACCGCATCGCCGCACCGACCCTGGTGATCGGCGGCGCACGCGATGGGTTCTACAC